>CAXGRW010001020.1:0-1505 GCA_964012125.1 uncultured Rhodopirellula sp. | reverse complement strand
CCCATGTCGTCCACGTTCGTACTGGCGATATCATTTCATGTCGTGTCGACCGAATTGACTCGACCGGGGTCTATGTCTCGACGATCGACTCGAAAGACGGGTTTGTTTCCCATGAAGAAATCAAGGCAATTGAATACGTCACTAATGCACCGCCACCCGATCTCGAGGCTGCCAAGCGGGAACGCCTGCTTACCATACCCCGCTTACAGAAATCGGCACCACCAACTCATATTCTCTGCTCTCACAACGGTGACTTCCTCCGTTGCCGACTCATTGGTGCTGACGCTGACAGCATTCGTGCAGAAGTCCAATTGACGGAAATCAAACTACCGCGTGACCGCGTAGCACAGATCATCTGGCTACACCCCCAAGAACAGGTCGAAAGCAAAACAGACGACGAAACAGAAAATCAAGCTGATGGTGAAGAGAATGCAGCACCTGGAAAAAAAGCGTCGATTTACGATGGCTTGGCCCAAGTCGTTCTTCGAGATGGCAAACGTGTAACCTTCACTCCCACGCGTTCAACAACAACCCACGTCAGTGGTGAAAGTGCGATCATTGGACCCTGTAGTTTCCCACTCGAAAACGTTGATCAGCTCATCATCGGCGAACAAATCCTAACCGAGGTAACGGACATTGCCTATAATCGCTGGAAACTCCAATCTGCGATTGAGCCTTTGGTAACGGCAGCCATGGAAGCAGGCAGCGATGCCAGCAGCGCTGCTTCTCCGCTCATTGGTCAACCAGCTCCTGAGGTTTCACTACAGTTACTCGACGGCACCCCGTTTAAACTATCAGAACAGGTAGGCAAGATTGTCATTCTCGACTTCTGGGCGACTTGGTGTGCACCCTGCATGCAAACCATGCCGTTAGTCGAAGAAGCGATGGAACAATTTGACCCAGATGCGGTCAGATTAATCTCCATAAACTTGCAAGAATCAGAACTACAAATTCACCCTGTCCTTGAGCGATACAACTTGAAGGTGACGGTCGCGATGGACACAGACGGTGTTGCTGCAGCCCGTTACGAAGCCAAAGCGATCCCACAGCTCGTGATCGTCGGCGAAGATGGAATCGTGAAACAGTTGTATGTGGGAGGCGGTTCAAAGGTGGTGGAACAAATGACAGCCACCATCAAAGAACTGCTCAAGACACCAAACAAATGAAGCCAAACGCGGAACGGGGCTCCAATGTTCAAAAAACAATCCGATCGTGATCAGCCCAGCCGGACCTACCTCGCAGCAAGCGGACTTCATGGAGACTCAGACACTCGTTTACCTATTTCAGTAAAAGTCCGAGTGCTTTGCTTGTTCACACAGCAAAACGCCGGTCGGTATTCGGATCGATAAGCCAATAAGCCGCAACGGGCGCTGCTTGCTGCGTTAAATGCGTTGCAGTGCGTCCATGACATAAAACCTCAGTCCTGAGCCGACTCATGCAAGCTCAATCAATATCGATCTCGCAACTGCACTCAACCAGCTTTCCTGCACAACGCGGACAGTCTT
>CAXGRW010001019.1:0-1512 GCA_964012125.1 uncultured Rhodopirellula sp. | reverse complement strand
CCTCAGACTCTGTGCTGGCTGCAACTTTCACGGTGTCCACGCTGGACTTCATGGGGGTTTCAACACCCTCGGTGGATCCTGCACTTGCATCTTTAGCTTCGCCCTCGGCAGCTTCAGAATTTGCAGCAGCGATCTGCACCTCAGCAGAGTAACGCTCCAATAGTTTTGCGATTTCCTCCGGACTGATTCCGAGCATGTCCTTGCCCATCCCACCATCATCGAGAACAGGCTCTCCGTCCTGAAAACGCATCTCTGCGGTGTAATCAACAGGAGGACGCTCAAAAAACTTTTCCGTTGACCCGGTGGCACTCTTCGAGCCAAACTTGATTTCGCTTCCCGCCAACTTGGTTTGCCCACGAGCTGAACCACCTTGAAATGGCCCGATCCCCATCACCCAGGTGTCAGTCGCAGTGGCAACCGAACTATCCACACCCGACTGCCAAATGGGAGTCCTCGTTTCGCGGTCGTAAGCAAACGCAGCGACTTTAACAGCGGCTTCGCGGGCTTCACGACGAGCAAACGCAAGCTCGCCTGTTCTTGGAATTGCCGGTGCTCCAGGAATCAAAGCCGCTGCACTCGCCAGCACATTGGTTTCGGGCACCCCAAATGTCACCCGATGATCATCCTGCCCGAGAGTGCCGATCCGAGCCTCAATGACAATCTCAGCTTCTGTATTGGCGTCCTGAATCAAACAACCTGCCGCCACAATCTGCTGGCGTAACGCGCTGGTCACATACTCAGCATTCACAAAGCCTTCGCCCTTCACGTGCCTCAGATAACTGGTATCCAAATAAACCTTGCTGCCACTGAGAGGACGAAAATCAAGTTGCCCAATGCTTCGATCCACAGCGTCACTCATCACTAACTGCTCTGTCGCCGTATAAGATCGTGTCGTTCCACAACCGACTGCCAGCAACAGTAACGCTGGAAGAAGCGGCAGCAAATGACGATGGAGGGAAACTGGGCAGCGGTGCATGAACTCGAGATCCAGCTCACGAAATAAGGCGGGATAAAGTCGGTAAGACCAACTCAAACCGTTCGCGTATCATTTCGCGAGCACCGAACGCAACCCCGATTGCAGGTTGCGGCCCCAAACCCTAGTCCTCAGAACGCCTCAGGGAACATGGCCAAAGAAGACCATGGCTCAGTGGCTCAGCCGACGACTGCGTGAAAGCAACGGCCGCGTCGACAGCAGGGAGACCGCCCCGACAGCGACCGTTCGACAGAGCACAGATTGACAGAGCACAGATTGATAGCATGCAGGCCACATCCAAGAGCTTGTGACAGAACAGACGTGGAATTTGAGCTTCTGCAATCTCGACCGTCAGTCTAGCGAGTCAATTGACTCCGCAAGCCCCTCTGGAGGGGCCTGTAACGTTCACGAATCCCTACTCGCTGGCAACGGCGGCTAATTCATGCTCAGTTCGCTATCGACCACGCTATTAGCGATGATGCTGTCGGCAACGATGCCGGCGTTGGCAATGCTTGCATCAGCAACACCGCCTGCGGAGA
>CAXGRW010001018.1:0-1535 GCA_964012125.1 uncultured Rhodopirellula sp. | reverse complement strand
GATTGGCGGCAACACTTCCAGCGATTCAGGCTTATCGCGATCCAGCATCTGAAATCCGCTGCGTGGCGGCACTTCATCCTCGGTTGTCCGCATCCCAGCCAGCAGATCCGGTGGCAACACGACAAAACGGGAACTCGACATCAACGCCATTTCGGTCTGCTCGGGGCTATCAAGATCACCAAACATTTTCATGATTGGGATCGAAATTTCGGCTGATTTTGGATCTACCAGCGCGGACATCGCCCGGTGACGAACTCGCTCTTCGAAATCAAGCGTTTCACATTCAGACAGTTTCTTAAACAGTTCCGACTGAGCGTCAGTGTTTCCACGCCAGATCGCACACGTCAGCAGCCCCGAAAGGATCGCAGGTTCGTGTGGCACCGTTCGCCGCAGCGATTCGAACTTAGCTTCAGCAAGATCTATCTTATTGTTACGCAGCAGGTTTGCAGCTTCGTCATAGCGTTCTCCCCACGTTGCATCACTTGGACGCGGCACAGGTTGCGGTACTGTCTTCATCAACTGGCTGATGGTCGGCGCCGAATTCATCTGCTTAAGAACCGAGACAGATGCCTGCCCTCCTTCATAGCCCGTCACCATCATCGAAAGATTCGCATAAACGCGGGCTGTAAGGAAGATTCCTCGTTGCGCTAGCGAATAAGCCAGCACTGATGAGACGTCAAGCACAAATGAATCGACATCACTCCCGCTCTCGGTTAGAGCTTCTAACATGGATGCCGTCGCATCTTCCACGTCACCATGAAACAGTTTGGCGGCAGCTCGCTGAGTCAACGCAAGTGGATTGCTGGGCTGCAAGCGAATAAATCGGTCTGCATTTTCGCTTAACGAGTCATACTCGCGCAAGTCCAACAGCAGACGACCACGGATTGCCAATGCCCAAGCTGCGTTGGGGTGTTCCTGTAAGATCGATGACAATTGATCGAGTGCAGGTACCACCTGCCCTCCCTCAACCATGCTCAGAACGGCATCCAATTCAGAAACCGAGTCATTGCAGCAAAATTTGATTTTCTTTCCCGTGCCGCAGGGGCAAACAGCATATTTATCGACAGACATCAGGTCGCTTTGCCAATCAAGTAATAGGAACGGGGCGAAGCCGCCACCGGAAGCACAGACTTTACCATGACAGGCGACCAAGCCCATAGCCCTGACTGCCCGTAGAACAGCCAGATACGGCTATTACCAAGCTTATTTCCGAGCGACCATTCTCTCAAAATCAATACTCGTCGGCTCAGCACATTTCGAATCACTGAGGGAGGCGTTTAGGACGGCTTGGGATGGAATACGAATTTGCGCGTCGCAGCCCAACATACAACGCGGCCATCGATTTCCGGTTGCACAGAAATAGCCACGTGGCCTCGGAGCCGCCTTGCCAAAGATTCCAAACCAGGAGGGAGACTCATTTACGATCAGGTACATCCCTGCCTTCCCCGAGCGTCCGCGAAACAGCCTCGGGTCGCAGCAATTCATACAATTTGGAATCTGATGGCACTGGTGTTCGCCCGTGTGATGTTTCGCGG
>CAXGRW010001017.1:0-1569 GCA_964012125.1 uncultured Rhodopirellula sp. | reverse complement strand
CCAGACAACTTGAACATCCTTGCCTGCCTTCGCTCGGCTTTGCTTTCAAAACATTATTCGGTGGCAATGAGATCAAGCAACTCAAGAATCACGCCTAGTTCAATGCCGTCGATTTTCAGATCTGGCACAGTTGCAAGTGCCGCTTTCTTGCCAGATTTAGCTGCATCAATGGTTTATGCTTCCCCTACGTCCTCAGCTACTGTGACATTTCACCCTTCGAATTTTCTAACTGACTGAATCCCCGCAGCGGGAAACCAGAAAGCAACGCCACGCTATAATGATAGTAGTAGTATCGGCCGGACATTGAATACTTCGTTGATGCTCACGCTCACAAACACCTACAACGACCCATGCGTTCATTTCATCCGTCACCTCGCCAACTCTCGCGAATAACGCCGTGGTCGAAAGTGGTCTCACTGACGAGTCTACTTTTTGTACTCTGCATTGCCCGGGTCAGTTTTGCGGACGATTTTTCCGAAGCTAGTCCGATTTATGGGAAACTGGCCACTCCGATGAACTCCGTTTTCGATGGTAAATCCTTTCGCTCTGCGATTTCTGGCATCGCTGATCAAGTTGGACTGAACATTTGGGTGGACCGCGGCGTCGACCCCACGGCCGTTGTCAAAGTTGGATCTTCTGGATCAACCGTGTACGGTGCGCTCAGCCAGATTGCCGCATCGCGAGACTGCGTGCTGATGCCCATCAGCAATGTCCTGCTTATCGGGCGCCGCGACCGGGTGGCCAAACTGACGGCGGCGATCATGAGGTCACCAACAAAAGCCGGCAGATCTGCAGATCTGGTCGATGTCAAATGGGACGATCTGACCACCCCAACTGCAGCCTTGAACCAATCAACTGGAAACGCATCCGATTCATCTCAAACTCTGCCCCATGACCTGTGGCCCGAAACCGTGTGGACGCAAATCAACAAGGATCTCGCCGTCGCTCTCATCCTGGGTCAATTCGACCTGCAGTTTGACCAGTCATTATTTCCACAACGACTCGTCACAAGCCGCATGAAAGAACCTGGTCGCTTGAAACGCCGATACTCCAGTTCACTCGCCAAGATTGTGCGGCCAATCGTCACCAAAGCTGACCCCACCGCCCGGATGCGAATTTCCGGAAAGTGGCTGGAAACCACCGCAACGTTCAGTGCGCACACCTCAGCTACCGAAGCGATTTTCGCAGCCTTAAAGCCAACACTGCCAGACCCAGACAAAGACACTTTTACATTGAAGCAGATGCGAACCTCGGCAGGGAATGCCTTGCAACAATTATGCGGTGTTGCTGGCAGACGCTGTGAAATTGCTCCTGCTGCGAGAAAAGCGTGTGAGCAAACCGTGACCGTCGAAGGCAAAGATGCCACCCTGCGAGAGCTTATCGACTTAGTCGCAAAACAAGCTGGCGTGAAAGTTAGGTGGGGCGATGGCGTTATTTTCGTCTCGCCTTAACAAGTGAAGACATCGGGAGACTGGACGCCCCCAACATTTGAGAACAACAACATTTGAGAACAACAACATTTGAGAACAACAACATTTGAGAACAACAACATTTGAGAACAACAACATT
>CAXGRW010001016.1:0-1571 GCA_964012125.1 uncultured Rhodopirellula sp. | reverse complement strand
CTCACTTCACGATCGGGTACATCCTCACGTACGCCGCCTTCTTGATCGCCTCCACGTCTGGCAAGTTTGGCTGATTCAGCCCAAACCTCTGCCTGATGAACGAGCCGTTTCTCAGAACATCACCCGTCCGGTTTTCCGGGCGGGTTTTTTATGTCATTCGATGATCCAGCTGCAAAACCGATCTTTGTTTAGTTGCCGCCACTAAAGGCAATATCCAGCGTGCGGAGATAGGTGTGCAGGCCGGCATCTTGAATCGGCAGCACGTAGGCATCGGCTCCGGACTCATTGTGGTGGGAATGCCAATAGCCAGGTGGTGTCACAAAGGCTGCTCCAGGGGCCCAATCTTCCCGATGCCCATTGAGAATCATTCCCTTGGCATCCAGCTTCGTGCCGATCATGGTGTAGCAGCCGGGTTGACAATCAACAGCAAAATCAAGCGCGATGGATTGGTGGCGGTGCGGTCTCTGTATTTGACCTGCAGGCAAGATCCCGAGCATGGCCCAAAGCGTATGGGTGATTGTTCGCGATTGTGGGAAATTGCTGTTGCCCAGCAAAACGCTCACGCGATTGGCTCGAGAACTGCTCGGACCGTTCGCAATTTCGCTTAGATGCCTTCTACTGTCGCGATGGCTGTAAAAACTCGGCTCGAAGCGAGCTTGCGCTGGTTCGACGCCGAGGTAGCGCAGCAGGGGTGCATCATGCACCCAATAAATGCCTGCTTTCACGCTGCTTGTGTGAATCGCATCACCACCTGCTGGCAGCACCAAGATGTCTCCCTTTGACCATGGGAATGTTTGCCCGCAGGCTTGGGTTTCTCCTTCCCCATTCGTGATAAAAAACAGCTGACTTGTCGCAACAGCACTGGTCCGTTGTTCCCCTCGATCGAGGCGAACAAAATTGGCGCATAGGGATGGTCCGGTGGCTGGGCCAGAACAGCCAAGCATTTCACTCAGATCTAGAGGAAGGACGTCGCAACCGGATTGATCAAAAAAGTCTGGTGAAAATGACCGATAGGGAACTGCGTTGATCAATCCGCTCTGTTGCGGGTTCGCAGCGGAGCGGTAATCAAAAAAACGAGCTTGCTCTGATGAGGCTTGATGCAAAACGGGAGCTACCAAAGTGCCGACCTCAACGAGACAGATACCTTATCGATCAATGGAATTCGAAATGTATGGGTTTTGTCATTCCTGGGAGCCAGTGTTGAGTCGGCTGAACACCGGCTCAGCAAAGGGGGCAGACATTCGTTAGGCGAAAGGTGAAACCAACTGGAGGGATTTCCTGTCCCAAAGGATGAGAGAGAAACAATCTCCAACTTGATATAAGTAAAGTTTGTGAACATTATTGACTAAGTGAATGTTGGCTTCATGGCATTCTTTAAGTCGATAATTAGGAATGCGCTCTGAAAGATGGTGAATATGGTGGTAAGCAATATCTGCAGTGAACCAGTTCAAAACAGCAGGCATCTGAAGGAAAGAGGACCCGGACAGAGCCCCGCGGAAATAACTCCAATGGTCTTCGTCGCTTGTATAGGAGTCGGGGAAATTGTGCTGAATGAAAAAGACTGCAATCAT
>CAXGRW010001015.1:0-1579 GCA_964012125.1 uncultured Rhodopirellula sp. | reverse complement strand
GTAGTGATGGAGCCCGCATGGACGCCTGACCTGATGACCGACGAAGCTCGGGATCACCTGGGCATTTTCTAGGGGTCAGGCACGATCACCTGCTTTTCTAACACCTTGCCTTACGAAAGCCATGCGGCCTGAATAAGTTTTCAGGTCCGCTCGTCTTTTCAGCATTCCAACAGGGCCCCCTGTTTTCGGTATCATGGGAATCTCGTGGTCCTCGTATGCCCGGTGCCTTCCGTTCGGAGACAAACAACATGCGAATTTTTGTCGGAGAGTACGTCACCGGCGGTGGACTTGCGGAACAAGCGATCGACGAAATCCCATCAAGCCTGCGGCGTGAGGGTGCAGCGATGCTGCAGTCGATCGTCTCTGACCTTGCCGAAGTCGCTGAAACAGTAGTTCCACTTGACCCTCGTTTTGCAAACGCGTTTTCCAGCAATACCACAGACACGGTCGACATCGACCGCGACCAGTCGCTTTGGGGACAATGGGTCACGGCTGCACAAACGTGCGACGCCGCTTTGCTTGTCGCTCCTGAAAGCGATGGGATTCTTGCCAAAGCAGTTGCCATGTTACGAGCCAGCGGAATCGATGTGATCGCTGGCAGCGGTGATTTCCTACGCACTGCCAGCGATAAGCACCTGACCGCAAAAATTCTGCACACCGCGGGCGTGTCTCACCCACCGTACATGACGCTGACAGATCGTCGTATGGAACAGGAACTGCAACGCTTCGAGAAATTTGTCGTTAAACCACGTGACGGATGCGGAACTCAGGAAATCAGGATCTATGATTCATTTGAAACAGCGTCAACCGACTTGACCGCGGACGGGATTCTGCAAGCGTGGATACCGGGGCGTGCCATTTCGATCGCCTTGATAGCTTCTGCGACTCAACACACGTTTTTGCCCGCTGTCTCGCAGGACCTGTCTGGCTCCCATTGTGCGTACGGTGGTGGAGCGGGTCCACTGGATGACGATGCTCAACGTCGGGCAACGGCGCTGGCCTCTCGAGCTATTGTTGCCATGCCACCGACGGCGCGCGGCTTTGTTGGCCTCGATCTACTGCTGGGAGAACGTCCCAGCGAAGACTGCGTGATCGAGATAAATCCTCGCCTGACCACCTCCTATGTGGGTCTGCGTCGGATGATCAACGGAAACCTGGCCGCACGGCTCTTTGACATGGAAACCGGCGCCGTCTCCTGCTGCACCGCGGCCAACTCGGTTCGCTGGACGCCCGATGGAGACATATGGATCAACGACAATGTGGTCGAGAGTGCATGAAATCCAACATGCAAAAGCTAGTTCTTGGAATCGACATTGGAGGGGCCAACCTCAAGTATGCTAGCGCATGTGGGACTGCGGCAGCCAGTGAATTTGCCATGTGGCTGACGCCCGAGCAGCTTACACAAAGTTTGCTCGAAGACATTCAAAAGCACTTCATTGATCTTGGAAACAGGCCTGATGAACTGGCCGTTACCATGACGGGCGAACTTGCGGACTGTTTTCTCGACCGCAAAGTCGGTGTTGAGCACATCGTGAAACAGACCTGCGAGGCCGCTGAAACGCTTGCCATTCCAAGCGTA
>CAXGRW010001014.1:0-1586 GCA_964012125.1 uncultured Rhodopirellula sp. | reverse complement strand
AACGCCAAGCACAAGATGCTCCATCAACCAATTGGTCAATATCTCCATCAGGGTGAGCCCGCATTCTCAAACACAACTCTCGTGAAATCGACCATCCTGGTCAGCAACCATGGAAGGCAAGCAACAAGTACAGCCGCCATCGCCAAAATTTTCGGAACAAATGCGACCGTCTGATCCTGCACCTGCGTCAAAGCCTGCATCAATCCAACCAATAAACCTGCAGCCATGCCAACCAATAGCACTGGCGCAGCAATGATCACTGCTGACATCAGGGTTTCACGACATAAATCAACTGCTGTTGCAGCATCCATCAATTCTTACACTCCGTCAAAGCAAGGTCCCAAAGCTGTCCATCAACATTTGCACTACCAAACGCCACCCATCGACCAAAACGAAAAGCAGCAATTTGAAAGGCAGGGAGATCACCTGCGGTGGCAACATCAACATGCCCATCGAAATCGTGACACTCGCTACCACAAGATCCACAATCAAAAAGGGAAGGTAAATCTGAAAACCCATCAGAAACGCTGTCTTCAATTCGCTCAAAATGTAGGCAGGTAACAGCACTCTGAGAGGCACATCTTCAAAACTACTTGGCAAAGGTGCGTCCGGATCCATGTATTGGTAAAAGAGATGCACGTCATCATGGTTGCCAGCAACATCAATCTGTCGGGACATGAATTCGCGAATCGGGATCGAGCCAGCCTCGTAGGCTTCCTCCATCGTCATCGATACGTCAGGATCCGTGTACGGTTTGATCGCATCGTTGTAAACACGCGACCACACGGGCGACATCACAAACAAAGTCATGAAAAGCGCAATGCTTGTCATCACTTGGCTTGGCGGTAATGACTGCAGTCCAATGGCCTGCCTCAGCAACCCCAGCACAATGATGATTCGGACATAGCAGGTCGTCATCAGCAAAACAGCAGGTGCCAAACTCAATACCGTCAACAGCAACAGTACTTGAAGACTGCTGCTAAGCCCCTCTGGACTGGTCCAAGACTCAGGCCCGCCGCCCAAACCGTCCAAGGGAGTATTTTCCAAAATAGGAAGAGAACTGCCACTCTTGGAAAAGATCGTCGGGCCCTGCCCGCTCGCAAAGTCCTGCAGTGATCCTGAGCCCTGACCCATCGAAACCCCCTGTGCAAGCGCGCACGTCGTTCCGGTCAGAAACAAGCAAAGAACTAATCGAATTAAAAACAGCCCGTTCAACCGCGTTCGCTCCATCGAGTCAGGTAGACGACTACGACGGAGGTTAGGAAATCACGAGAATGGGGCGGAAGGCGAATTTCGGCAATAAGTGGCAGAAACTTGAGCCGAAATCAAAAATTGCGTCTGATTTAGCCGTAAAACTGATACAGCATCAAATAAACAAGCACGCCGGTGACCGAAACATACATCCATGCAGGAAATGCGAAACGCACCAGTCGCTTGTGCTCAGCAATCCGTCCCTTCATGGCCAAGAAGATCGCTCGCAGTGCAAGAACGGGCACAATGATTGCTAGCATCAGGTGCGTTAACAGAATCCCATAATACGTGTAGCGTGCTGCATCCGGCGCCACCTCAGTATCAGTTGGGAAGGT
>CAXGRW010001013.1:0-1587 GCA_964012125.1 uncultured Rhodopirellula sp. | reverse complement strand
GGTCACGCGACATTGAGCCCAGAAAGACTTTCATGGACTACGGCGCCGCGGCCTCTCCTGTTGTCCATGACGGTCAGGTGTTTGTCGTTTATGACAATCTTGAAAAGTCATGGATTGCATCGTTTGATGCAAAAACTGGAAAAGAACTTTGGAAACAGGACCGTAATGAAACCCATTCTTGGGCAACCCCATTGGTGTGGCAAAACAAACAACGAACTGAAATCGTCGTGCCCGGTAAAAAATCCAATCGCAGCTATTCGCTAACGGGTGAATTACTGTGGGAATTTGATGGACAGATGTCAAATCTTGTCATTCCGTCACCGATGAGTGCACATGGAATGTGCTACGTAGCGTCAGGATACGTGGGTGACGCACACCGACCTACGTTCGCGATCAAGCCTGGTGCAAGCGGCAACATCACACCCGAGGGAGACTACAGCGACAGCGAGTTCATTGAGTGGTACCAAGGCACTTCGTCTTCCTACAATCCCAGTCAAACTGTGTACGGTGACTACCTTTACACGCTTTACGATCAAGGATTCCTGACCTGTCACGATGCTCGTACAGGTGAACAAGTCTATGGCAAAAAAAGATTCTCGCCTTCGGGTTCCTTCACAGCATCACCATTTGCCTACAACGGTTACCTGTTCTGCCTCAGTGAAGATGGACTCACCTATGTGGTCAAAGCGGGTGAAGAATTCGAAATTGTGGCTCGTAATGAACTCGATGAACTGTGCGTCGCCTGCCCTGCTGTGGTGGGCGACAAAGTGCTGATCAGAACTGCTTCAAAATTGTACTGCCTGTCTGAAGGATCGAAACTCGACCCCGCCATGGCAGCCCAATTGAAACCGAGACGTTCATCGACCCCCATCAACGATATCTGGGCAGCAGCATCTGCCGGTGACAATGCCGCCATCAAACGATTTCTCGATGGAGGTATTGCTGTGAACGCCAAACAGGGACGTCGCGGTGGGACACCTCTACGTAACGCCATTCTCCAAGATCACCCAAGCTCAGCTCAGTTACTGATGGAACGCGGCGCCGATGTCACGCTGAGTGGACCAGATGGGAATACCCCTCTTCATCTAGCTGCTTTTTTTGGAGATGAATCTCTCGTCAAACTGCTGCTGGAAAAAGGGGCGGACGGTAAGGCAAAGAATTCGAAGGGCGAAACCGCTCTCGACATTGTCTCGAAAGAATGGGACTCCCAACTGGAAGCAACCTATCAGGGCGTCGGCCGATCGCTGAATCGAAAATTTGATTTACAGCAACTGCAAAAAGTCCGGCCGAAAATCGCCTCCTTGCTGAAAAAAAATGCCTCCGCGGCAACGAGCGATAGCGGACCAACCAAGTAATGACAGGTAATGATCTATGATTCCGGGCCGGCAGCCGCCCGGGCACAATGAACGAGACGGCATCGCGTCCACCATGGGCTGACCTGTGCGACGATCACCCAACCGATTCGATCCGCAGTGAGCCCAAACGTGGCCATTGACCGCGAATCGAACTGTCGTCCATGTGCATCTGATGGAAGGAACACACAGAAATCCCCTTACAGTCGTCTGTAGTTTCGGGATTTCTGACTTA
>CAXGRW010001012.1:0-1591 GCA_964012125.1 uncultured Rhodopirellula sp. | reverse complement strand
CGGTGCAACGCTTGTCAGCGGCGGATCACACAGATCACAAAGCACCTCGTCATTGTCGACCCCGATGACAGCTACCTGTTCCGGCACCAGCAAATCCAAATCGCGACAGACTTCCAAGATGGTCCTTGCAGCGGAGTCGTAGCAGGCAAGGATTCCCACCGGTTTGGGTAACCCGGCAACCCAAGTGGCCAAACGCTCACGCCGTTGGTACCAAGGTGCCTCTCGAGTCGTTTCAATCGAGGCTTCGAGCACGTTGCAGTCCCTGCCCGCCAGCGCAATCGCCCGCTGAAAATGATCACGGCGAACGTCCGACCACACAAATCCGCGATGTCCCAGAAATCCGAAATTTGAAAACCCTCGCTCAAGCAGATGCTGTGCCGCTAATTCCGCACACGCCTCATCGTCGTTCATGACCGAAATAGCAGAGATCGGATTCTCTTCACCCAGGCAAATGGTTGGAATCCCAAAGCCAAGCACGTGCTCAAGCGTCTCGCGGCGGGATGCTCGCGCAATGATTCCATCAAAATCACCAGACTCCACCCAGTCAGGAATGGGGTCAGACAACCCACGCTCATCCACAAACGTAGACCACTGACCATGCAGACGGGCAAAACGTCCGACGCCAGCTAACAAACCTCGCCCGAAAGCTTTCGAAGTTTCAATGAGTAGGGCCACGCGATACAACAGCAGTTCTCCCGGAGTGACAGCAGTGTCGCAAATTCATAAGATGATGTCGCATTTGTGAATTGCCAATACCTTTTCCGAACATATATCTTGTCGTTTTTCCATAATTTCACGGACGCGATCTGATGCTAATTGATAGTCATCACCACCTTTGGAAGTACTCCACCGATCAATATGGGTGGATCAGTGACCAGATGCTGCCGCTCAAAGCCGATTTCCTGCTTCCAGAATTACAACAAACTGCAGCCGAAAGTTCGATCGACGGATTTGTGTCCGTTCAAGCTAGGCAAAGCTTGCAGGAAACAGATGATTTGCTTGCGATGGCCGAGACCGAGCCGCTGATTGCCGGTGTGGTGGGCTGGGTTCCCTTGGCCGCCCCTGAAATCGGCCAGACGCTTGAGCGGTTGGGGGACCAAAAGTTCCTCAAAGGCGTTCGGCACGTTGTGCAGGATGAGGAAGATGATCGTTTCATTCTGGGGACTGACTTCAATCGTGGCGTCTCACAACTTGAGACGCACAACCTCGTCTACGACGTGCTGATTTTCGCGAAACAATTGCCCGCTTCGATTGAATTCGTTGACCAACACCCCAACCTGCAGATGGTACTGGACCACATTGCCAAGCCCACCATCACGGCAGACGCTTTTGACAATGCTTGGGAAAAGAACTTTCGTGAACTTGCGAAACGAGGAAACATCAGTTGCAAATTCTCCGGTGTCGTAACTGAAGTTCGTGGTGAAACGTGGTCCATCGATCAGATTCAGAGATACTGGGACGTGGCACTGGAGGCATTTACTCCAGACAGACTCATGTTCGGAAGCGATTGGCCAGTATGCCTGCTAAAAACGGGGCACACTCAGTGGTTGGAAACGGTTCAGCAATTAGCGTCTGATTTGTCAGTGACCGA
>CAXGRW010001011.1:0-1595 GCA_964012125.1 uncultured Rhodopirellula sp. | reverse complement strand
CAAACAACTCTTCGTGAACACGCTCTCTCTCACTCCTTGCAGAACGAACAAACGACTTCAAAGAAGAACGATCGAGCTTACCAAAACGGGCATCTCGCACTCGATGGGCTTTCCGCACCAATTGCTGGGTGTAGTCAACCATCTGCGACACTTGTTGCTGTTGTCGTCTTGGAGCAGAGAATTGGGTACGCAGTTCTGTAAGTTCCTGTTTCTTGTTCAAAGGCATTTTGTCGATCGAGCAAATCTCCTTAACACACGCTCGCACGATTCCCGACTGTAGCGCGGGTCCCATGTCACCAGAATTCCCAACGACCTGAATCGCGTCTTTAGCAACCTGTTCAGGTAGCAACTGACGCGCTCGTTTGATTTCACTCATCACGGAAGCCACAACCGGCGTTTGAATTACTCCGGGTGCAGCCACATTCCGACCAGCAGCGGCAGCCTCGCGAACTTCCGGAACCTTCGGTGTCATTTCGATAAACAGTTTTCGCGGCGCGATCATTGAGGCGAGCTCTGCATCTCCATACCGCTTCAGAAGCCCCCACACATTTCGATAAATCGGTTCCTGCCAAACATTCTCACGCTGATCGAAATAACCACTCACAATCGCTGCGTCGATTCTCGGATCCAAAGCAGCGCTGTACAGGGCCAACAAACCACCTTCACTGACACCCGCCACGACGCAGGGAACATCTTTGGCCTGATTTCGCAATTCGAACTGATCAACTGCGGCAAGCACTTTTTGCACTTCGTACCCTATGACATGCCGCCCCATTTCAAACGCTTGCCGATAAATGAACTCTCGGTGGGAAAGGTTAGTTGATCTTCCAATCTCGTCGTTTCGACTGAACTCATGCCCACGACTAACCAAAGTGGGAACCAACACCTCGCACCCCATCAAAGCAAAATCCAAGGCGTAATCACTTGCGACAGAAGATTCCCCCCGTGCAAGTTCGCCTTGCACAATCCTCGACGTTCCTTCATTCCCCTCACCATTTGCCGCAGCCTTGTCACTTGCAGGCCCACCGCGTCTCACGATGCCAGAAATCATCTCAGGCGTCCAATCTGCATCAGGAATCGCGACGACCCGTGCGATCACCTCACCCTTCTTCGGACGCAGCAGCAACCCCGTGGCATCTAAGCCCTCAAACACTTTCCACCGCACCGCCAAAACCAGCACATCATCCGACTCAGCCACCAATGCCGCCTGTTCAGTAGTGGAATCCAACTGAATGCCTGTCGCTTCAAGCCGTGTTTCGACCACGCCAATGCGCGTTGCAAAATCTTGACGCGTAACTTCGATATTCTCTATCGCATCCCCGGTACGATTTCCCAACTCACGGCGTACAAGCGCAGTCTCAGCGATTGCCTTCAATGCAAAGCGATCAATACCCGCAACCATCACTTCGTCGAGTGGACGAGATTCCGTCAGCAACTGCGTATCCGGTAATGACTTCTCGGAAGCAGTATTGTCGCGTTGGGCAAAAGCTGAACTGCCACACAACACAGCAAATACGCAGCCGACGTTCAGCCATCGTTCCAACGTCATAACAACACCAATGTTCAGGAAACAGGGAATTTGAACAACCAACAAC
>CAXGRW010001010.1:0-1596 GCA_964012125.1 uncultured Rhodopirellula sp. | reverse complement strand
TGAGCGGAACTGGCGAACAGGGCTCTGCTCAGAAGCCAGAACCTTCGCAAAAGCCTCGTGCTGCCAGTCGTTTCGTGGCAATGTTTCTAGCTGCTTTTGTTGGTTCTTTGCCGCTCTTTGTTTTTTTTGTGCTTGTAAATTTGTGGTGGAATGGTGTGAATGGTCTTCCGTATTTACGGATCCTCTCTCAATTTGCTTTTGTCAGTTCGATAGCATCTGCGTTGATTGTGTTGGCCTTGTGCCTGGTGAGATTTCGATCGAGTTTGGTGGCGTTTATCCTCGGTTGTCTGTGGCCTGTTTTGCTCGTTTTTGGCCTCGTTGTGTATACCGTGGCTACGGTGAATTGAATCAATCGGTATATCCATAGTCAGGTTGTAGTTTACGTCGTCGGAGTCCGTAGAGCGGAGGGGCGGTGCAACCAGGATCCGGTAAAGTGAATGTCCTGATTATGTAGTGCATGCGGCTGAGCGAACGGGATCAATTCGCACCGGGGCAGTGGGCCGTTCCATTATCGAGCGATTTAATTCCAAGGCCGCGAATGATAACGCGAAGTGCTGCGGTCGACTTACGAGAGGATTTCTCGAATTACGCGGCCATGGACGTCTGTCAGGCGAAAGTCGCGACCGGCGTGGCGGAACGTAAGACGCTCGTGATCAAGCCCTAGAAGATGCAACATCGTGGCGTGCAAGTCATGAGTGTGAACACTATCTTCAGCCGTTCGGATGCCGTATTCATCGGACTGGCCATGGACCATTCCGCCTTTCACTCCACCACCAGCCATCCAAGAAGAGAAGCAGTGCTTGTGATGCTCACGACCAGCGTGGTTGGCATCTTTGTTGAAGGGGGTCCGGCCGAATTCAGTCGTCCACACGACAAGTGTGCTGTCCAACATGCCTCTTTGCTTGAGATCAGTCAGCAGGGCGGCAATCGGCTGATCGATTGCCTTGGCTAACCTCGTGTGATCGCCCATGTTTCCATGCGAGTCCCAGTTGTTGCTTGATCCGACGTCGATCAGTTCCATGAATCGAACGCCTCGTTCGGCTAGCCGACGGGCGACAAGGCATTGCCAGCCAAAGCCAGTTGTCGTTTCGCGTTCGATTCCATAAAGTTTTAAGGTTGCCTCCGTTTCGCGGGAAAAATCAAATGCCTCGGGTGCCTCTCGCTGCATCCCGAACGCTGTCTCGAACGAGCGGATGCGGGCATCAAGCGCCTGATCCGCGGCCCGCTGCTTGAGGTGCGACTGATTCAATCGATCCAATAGCGAGAGTTCCATTTGCTGCAAGCCAGGGTCAGCGACCTGCGGCCGGACATTTGGCAATGGTTCCTTACCTGGGGTAACATGCGTGCCTTGATGGCAGGCGGGTAGGAAATCGCTTCCCCATGTTTGTGCGCCGGCGTAAGGTGCGGCCGGGGCCAGTACCACGAACGAAGGCAGGTTTTGGTTTACGGTTCCCAAGCCATAGCTTACCCATGCACCCGCACTCGGTCGGGCGAACTGCGCCGAACCTGTATGAGCAGCCAGTGTTGCTTTGTCGTGTCCATCGCTTTCGCAATGCATTGCATTAAGTACACAAACATCATCGATGACTGATCCGA
>CAXGRW010001009.1:0-1602 GCA_964012125.1 uncultured Rhodopirellula sp. | reverse complement strand
TTGGCGGCCTGCCACTTCGTAAGCAGACCTGCCCCAACCAAACCCTCGGCAAGACTTTCCGGCGTGAAAGGCTGATTGGAAGCAAGTAGAGACGCAACGACTTTCTTAATGTCATCTAATTCCAACAGGCCCGCGTCCAGTGATCGTTTCACAAACGAGCGAGTAAGATCATCAAGCAGGGATGTGGTTTCGGCTTGCACTTGCATGTCGCATCAAGGAGAGTCAATTCAAGTGCTGGCAAACAAAATCGCTGCACAGCATCAAGCTATAGTCTAACAATCGTCACCAAGATTGCTTAGCCTTGAAGAATCCGTTGCGGGCCGGAAACGCGGGTATTTACACCGTTGTATTTGAAGTTTCTGTTAACTTGCGATGAAGCAAAGATCATTTCCTCAAATGTCTTCATTTGTCACAAAATCACATCAATGAACAACCCTGTTCACCGATGTGATTTCAAAACAGAATCCGGGTAATCCACCCACAATAAAAACAGGCCACACGCCGGCGCTGTCGGCCCCGCTACATCACGGTCATGAGCAGCGAGAACGTGATCAATCCACTTCACCGTCTGTTTGCCACGACCAACCTCAACCAAAGTGCCGACGATATTCCGAACCATGTTGTAAAGGAAACCATCAGCTTCCACTTCGATAGAAAGATAGGTTGCATTGGCATCGATCAGCGAAGGAACAACCACATCACAGGCTCGAACATTTCGGACGGTTGTTTTTCGGTCAGCTCCAGTAGCCTGGAAACTTTTGAAGTCGCGTTCACCTACCAGACGCTGAGCCGCCAGACGCATTTGACCCAGGTTGAGTTTGCTATGAAGATGCCAGTGATAGCGGTAGTCAAACACATCCCTGACGCCACCAATCTTCAGTTGGTAACGATAGCGTTTCCCGATCGCATGGCGGATCGCATGAAACCCCTCGCAGGCTTCCTCCGCTGCACAAACCACAATCGAATCAGGCAGTTGCGTATTCAACGCACGTAATAAATGGTCCGGGGAGTCACGCCAGACAAGACTGCAACTGGCAACTTGCCCACGAGCGTGCACACCTGCGTCAGTACGCCCGCTTCCAATCACCTGGATCTGGTCACCGGTCAGGCGTTTCAATGCGTCCTGTAGATACCCTTGGATGGTCGGCTGATTGGGCTGCACCTGCCACCCAGAGAAACTGGTACCGTCATATGCAATCGTCAACTTGAAAGAACGAGTCACGTTTGCATTCATGCTGGATTACGACTTTTCGCTCGACGCTGCCGAACGCTTGACCAACAACTCTGCGATCTGAACAGCGTTGGTTGCAGCACCCTTTCGAAGGTTGTCGCTGACACACCAGAATGCAATACCGTTGCTACAACTAAGATCTTCCCGAATCCGTCCAACAAACACATCATCTTTTCCATCACAATCGCGAGGCATGGGATACTGCTGACTGTCCAGATCATCAACGACCGTCACACCATCAGCATTTTCAAACAGTTCCCGTGCCTCTTCCACCGACAATGGTTTCTCCGTTTCAACAAGAATTGATTCACTGTGACCAATGGTCACCGGAACACGCACGCAGGTCGGACAGACCTGAATATTCTCATCAC
>CAXGRW010001008.1:0-1607 GCA_964012125.1 uncultured Rhodopirellula sp. | reverse complement strand
CCGCTCTTCGCAAGACGCCTCGTGCATCGCGTCGAAAAACAAAAAGCAAAACAGAAACAAACAGCCCCCCTGCACCCAACCTGTTCGCGTCAATCTTTGGTTCTTAATCGCAAATGGCATTCAAAGTCCTTTACGTTCGACTGAAAAGACATTCCCCGATGGTTTGGCAGGAAGCGTCGACTTCCAATCAGCAAGCAGCAACTTCAGCTTATTCACAACAGTCTGTTGCTTTGCACTCACATCCTGCTTTTCAAAAGGGTCTGCCTGTAGATCGAACAACTCGCAATGACTGCCATCTTTGTTGCAGACCAGTTTCCAGTGTCCATCCACGACGGCATACGAAACCCAGTGGAACGGCTGACTTGGCCGCGCGGGCCACGCAGATTGCATTTTCCAGAACAGCGGCTTAGCACGCTTCGCAGCCACTTTGCCCTTTAGCGTTGACACTTGGCTGACTCCATCTGGCTGATAATCTTCGGGCAGCTCCACATTTGCAACTTCACAGAAGGTAGGAAGCAAGTCCACTGCCGAAATCAGGGAAACATCATCAATGACATCGGCAGCAATTTTCCCAGGCCAACGTGCAATGAATGGCACACCAATCCCGCCCTCAAACAACGAACTCTTGTACCCATTTCGACCACCAGTGATTCCTTTTGCAGCGGCGATACCATAGCCCGCACCCGTTGCGGTGTCATGCATTAAGGAAAGTTCTGTCTGTCGCGACGCGCGGGCGGGGCCATTGTCAGAACTGAAGATCACCAACGTATTGTCAGTCAGCTTCAAACGGTCCAGTGCGTCAAGCACTTCACCAATGCGATCATCAGCGTGTGACAGCACCGAGGCATAAATATTATCTTCCTCACTTTTCATGTCGCGGAACCGCCAACGATACTTTGGCACCGTATGAAATGGAGTGTGAGGTTCATGCAGCCACAAATTGATAAAGAATGGCTTCGATGCTTGATGACTTTTCTCGATGAACTGAACTGCATTGCGTGCGTCTTCGTGGACCGGCATCTGCTCGCCCGCACAATTAAAAGCTCCGTACTCATCGTAGCCATACTCACCCGGCAAAGGTGAATCCGGGATCATGTTGTTGGCCAGATGCCATTTGCCAAAGTGTGCTGTCGCATAACCTGCTTTCTGCAAGAACCTAGGTAACAACGGGGCTTCCAGGCTCAGCCAATCAGGCATGTTCCGCCTCGCGTTACTGGGCACCCAGGCGAAATGCCCGTCAATGTTGTAACGTGCTGGGAAATGCCCTGTCATCACGGCAGTACGACTCGGAGAACAGACGCCGCTGGCGACCGTAAAACGATGAAAGTCAGTACCCTCGCGTGCCAACCGATCAATGTTAGGGGTTTTCAAATAAGGATGCCCGTGACACCCGAGGTCTCCCCAGCCCCAATCATCGGCAAATATGAATACGATATTGGGCTGTTCGCCGCGAGTGATGGGAGCAAACAAAGCAACAACAGTAAAGGCAAAGAAGATAAAACGCATCAACTGATTCAACATGGGTTCCGAGGGAGACTGCTTCACGTCGCAACCCCTAGCATAGTCGCAAACGAAGAAATCTGCTTGCGGTGCCTTGCTGCTACCAG
>CAXGRW010001007.1:0-1608 GCA_964012125.1 uncultured Rhodopirellula sp. | reverse complement strand
CTCTTTTGACCGCACTCCAAGTTTGGCCCATTTTGGGAACAAAGATGTCTGCCGCGCGACGTCGTGCCCGAACAACGGGAAAACTCGATGCGGACGATGCTGCTCCCGTGCTCAAGGTGGAAAGTGAGGATACCGATCCAGCTAATGAAATCGCGGAGGGATACACACCAAACTTATTGGACTTTCTGGTTCCCATCAGTATCTTGCTGGGCACCGCTGTGATTCCCTATGTTTGCTTTGACACAAACCTGATCAACGAAGCATTCATGGCATGCTTACTATCCGCCATGCTGCTCGCGTGGGTGCAGGGCATGCGTGTCAAGGACATCATGGAGGGTTTTCTAAACGGCTGCAAAACCATGACGATTGGGGCCATCATTCTCGGGCTCGCTGTCACGATGGGATTTGTTTCCAGCCAACTTCATACGGCGGACTACATGGTCCAGCTGATAGGAGACAATATCCCGGCCATCGCACTTCCCGCGTTGTTAACCATGCTGTGCATGCTGATTGCGTTTGCCTGCGGAACCAGCTTCGGTACCTACGCGGTCGTTTTTCCGATTGCGATGCCACTTGCCTGGTCAATCGAAGCGGACCCCACTTATCTGTCTATCTGCTTTGGTGCAGTGCTGGGTGGGGCTGTCTTTGGCGATCAATGCTCTCCGATATCAGATACGACCATTTTATCCTCGATGTTTACAGGCTGTGATTTGATGGATCATGTGACCACGCAGTTGCCACTAGCATTAATGGCGGCAGGCTTGGGAATGCTCTGCAGCACGTTGGCTGTCGCCATCGCAATTTAAGAAACAAATTTTTTCTGATCCAAACCCCTGAACCTACCGAGACCTGATCGACTCCTGAGATGCGTCTGCCCTTGCCAGTCCGCCTGAAATACCTCGAGTGAAAAACGATCAGTGAACACAATCATTTCTACCGGTGATGCGACTGCAATTTTGCCTGCCGGTGATAACGTTACCCCCATCAAGGTCTTTGGCAATGAGTTCATCCGCAACTCATTTGATTCCATCTGCCTTAAGCAGGCCATCAACTGCCGACAGGCTCCTGGTGTGTCAGAGGTCATTCTGAACCCGGACGCGCACTGCGGTTACGGTGCTCCCATCGGATGCGTCCTCGCCTCGCCCACCCACATTTATCCGGGGCCTGTGGGCTTTGACATCAAATGCTCAATGAGCCTCTTGCAAACCGATTTGCCGGAGGATGCCGTTGATGACAAGCGAACGCGACGAGAATTGATTCATGCGATCAGTCGCCGCATACCAACCGGAGCAGGGAAGGGGTCACGACACGTTCCCCATAGCAGAAGAGTGACCAAGTCGCTTGGAAACGAGGTACTTACGCGCGGTGCGTGCCATACAGTCACGAATGAACTGGGGATCCCCGAGCTTTGGGCCGAAAGATGCGAAGACTCATTCCATGCTGGGCACGACGGACATATCGACTCACTTGTACGCCGTCTGGAAGAACTGCAGCATGGACGAGGCCTGCCGAACTACGATCGAAAAATTGAACAACTGGGTTCTTACGGAGGTGGGAACCACTTTGGTGAATGCGAAATCGTCGACATCCATAACGACGAGCCATCAA
>CAXGRW010001006.1:0-1623 GCA_964012125.1 uncultured Rhodopirellula sp. | reverse complement strand
CATAGAAGCGACCTGGTTCAAGCGGTTCACTTTCAGTGATCGATCGATAGTTCTGGGGATCTGCCCAACCACGGGTGATGATATTGTCGGTGATTTTCGCGTTGCGATTATCATTCCAAGGCAGTGAAACTACCCACACTGAAAGGTTCGCGGCGGGCTTATCACAGGCAAGGCGAATCTTGATTTGTGGTGTTCCTGAGATATGCACTGGTTGTTGCAAGGTGGGCGTCACGAACATCAACCGGTGGTCAGTTCTTTCGGCTTTTGCCAAGGTCGCACCACTGAAGGAATAATTATCAATCAGTGTTTCCTTGCCCTGTTTAGTGGTTGCAGTTGTCGTCAAGTCTCCACGTCCACCCTTTGTCGTGGTCTGCCCCAGATGCATGGTCACAGCGGCTGCTTCCGGGTGCGGATATTCCGGGTACGACGTGGGCTTGTCGCGTTCTTTGTTCTCTCGGACGATCCATGACTTGGGATCGTCTTCAACCTTGTTTTCTACACCATGCAGATATCGAGTGAACCATCGATTCATCATTTTCATAGGGGGTGGGCCACCGTGACCACCTTGGTGAAAGAAAGCCTGTGTGGGGACTCCCTTTTTTTTGAGTGCCTCGTAAATGCGGACGCTGTGTTCTGGAACGACATTCCAGTCGTTGAAGGCGTGGGCCATTAAAACGGCTGCTTTGAGTGGTTCAAGATCGTTCAGGTAATCACGACCGGCCCAGAAATCGTTGTAGTCTCCGTTGACCCGGTCAAACCCTTCCGCCATCTCCTTGTCACGAACGTTACAGTCACAAAACTCCCGTTTTGATTCATCACCACTATGAATGAAGTCATAGAGAGCATCGATGTCTTCCCCGATAAACCCACCAGGGTGTCGGATCAGGCCATTGGATCGATAGTAGTGGTAGTACGAAGTGTTGGGAGCGATCGGAATGATTGCCTCAAGGCCTTCGACACCGGTGGTTGCGGCAGCCAACGGGATGGTGCCGTTGTACGACGTTCCTGTCATGCCTACCTTGCCTGTTGACCAGAACGCTTTGACTGGTTCGCCACCTGTCGGTTCAGTGAAGCCTTTTGCTCTTCCGCAAAGCCAGTCGACGACTGCCTTGGGGGCCAGCGATTCGTTATCACCACCGACGGTGGGGCAACCTTGAGATAGTCCGGTGCCAGGTGAGGACGAGTGGACGACGATGTAACCTCGCGGTACCCACTGATCGAGGTGGGTTCTTGAGATGATCGGACGCTTTCCTTTTCGCACCACTCCCGGGCCGTGAGTTCGTTCAGGTGGCTCAGTGCCAAGTTCCTGTTTTGGGTCCCAGAAATGCTCGGCCGCCGTTGAGCCGGTGCCCGCGAAATATGGGCTGGAAACATAAACCACGGGAAGCTTCAAACCTTCGGTGTCGGTTTGTCGGGGACGCGTCACGCTGACATGCATGCGATCCAAGTTTCCATCTCCATCCGTGTCGAATTCAGTTTCAACCCACAGGTCGTGTCTGATCCAGAAGTCTGAATCCTTGAAACCTTCAACAATTTGCGCCTCGCCATCCTTGAAAACGGGAACAACGGGGTCTGCTGCATGCAGAATCGGAAGGTACAGGAACAACAGCAGTGGAGCAGCGA
>CAXGRW010001005.1:0-1630 GCA_964012125.1 uncultured Rhodopirellula sp. | reverse complement strand
CGATCACCGGCTTGGCAAATTCGCGGATTTCTACGCTCCCCGGTTCGGGAGAAAAATTAACGACAGCGGCTGAACTGCTCACGTGGTATGCTCTCTGGGTCTTCGCCCGCTAAGGCAGAATGAAATAATGAAAAAGATAAATTTCGCAGGGGTAGAACCGGTACTGTTTTCTAGATCAGCTTGCCTGTTCCTGTGCGTGCACCTGATCACAGATTAAGCGTAGCGAGCTTTCAAGATCCCCATCCGCAGTTTTGAAGGCGTCTGCATCGATCGTCAATGGCGCTCCCAGCACTACTAAAGGTGCTCCATACCGAGGACAAGCGATCGCCTGCTCAATTGACAACCCACCAACCGCTTGCACTGGAACATCGACCGCATCGACAACGGCTCGTAAGTCATCCAACGGACTCGGCATCCTTTCACCGCGGGCGGCGATACCACGCCGCTCATCGTACCCGATGTGATGCACGATATAGCCGCATCCCAAGTCCTGTAATCGCTTTGCACCATCAACCATGGTGGTGTATCCCAAGTTGTCACCCATTACACCGATTCCATAATCACTGCCCGCTTTGACAACGCACTTGATCGTTTCCTCATGAGCCTGAGCCATCACTACGACATGAGTGGCGCCAGCTTTGGCCATCATTTCCGCTTCAAGATATCCCCCATCCATTGTTTTCAAATCCGCAACGATCGGGACATCTGGAAAACGTTCCCGAAGCTGTTTTACGCCGTGCAACCCCTCGGCCAGGATCAAAGGTGTGCCAGCTTCCAACCAATCCACGCCAGCTCGAATTGCCAATTCAGCGGTCTGCAGTGCCTCTTCAATCGTAGTCAAATCAAGCGATATTTGGACAATAGGTTTCATACGGACACGATACCATCAAAGGGGAATTCGAAAACGATCGGCGAACTTACCATCGACCGACCGGTGTTCAAAAAAGCTCACCAAGCGGGAACAACACTTACAAGGCAATGGGCGTCACGCACCAGTGTAAGACAAGCAACGCCCCACTCATCACAACGCTGCCAATGCGTCAGATTCATGTCCCCGTACCAAAGCACCATAACGGCGTCTCCTCACCACGCTCCTGCAAGCTGTACCGGTTCGATCTTGGTTGAGCGCGCGATACAGGTGCAAGCTAAGACACATCAGGCTCGCTTAAAAAAAGCACAGACCTCATCCCGAACCCGATCACATTTCCTGCCGGATGCCAATCGATCAGCGTCGCTGCCGACACAAAGTATACTACTTTTGCCTCGCGACGAGTGCCGCAGGCACTCATTATCTGCTTCGCCAACGTAGTCGCGTTTTCGCACTTCACCAACCTGAACGGCGTTACTGCGTTTTTTCAGAAATCGCTACCAGAAATTCTTGCCTGACCCCATTCTTAAAGGCGGCGTGCCGCAAAAACAGCTTCCCGTCCGCATAAATTGGTGACGCAAAGGAGCTATCTCCAATAACGTTTTTACCCAGCAACTGAAAACTCTGCGGTGAAGCACGAAAGACAAATGTGACTCCACGTTCATTCGAAGCGTAAATTCGATCACCAACGAGCAGAGGCGAGGCGCTGACCGGGCCACCGAGTCGCTGTTTCCACATTTCCCTTCCATCAGAGCACCGCCA
>CAXGRW010001004.1:0-1634 GCA_964012125.1 uncultured Rhodopirellula sp. | reverse complement strand
CACGTAGTTCCTGTTTGGTAATGCTCCGTGGTAATCGGTGGCAGTCACCGCAAAGTTGAATTTCTGATTCCACGTCCCATTCAGCAGCACCTACAGAGTAGGGAGGTGGGTCTTTGGATTCTCGGGCCTGACGGACATGTTCGCTCCCCGGTCCATGGCATTTCTCGCAATTGATGTTTGAGACGAGACGATCAATCCGTCCTTCTGTGAGGATTCCCGTGGTGGTGTGGCAGTAGACGCAACGCTGGGTGAGTTCACCCCGCGTGACGTCACCAAATTTCTCAAGGTCGCGTTCAGGTTTCTTGGAACTGTGTCCAACGGTCATCCCGAGGCGTTGGTCGGGATAGCAACTGACGCGATGTTCAATCCCTTCAGTCACGCCGTCAGCGGCGCGATTCAGTGTCAGAATCGTGCGAGCATTGTGGCCTGAGCCCAGAACGTACTGCAAAGGAATTTCCGACGGACTTTCAACGTCGGGCATAGAGACTGTCAAATTTCCTGACTTGTCCTTCGAGTAGTGGTAGACGCCATAGTTTTCACCCCCGTCGAAGGTTTGTTGATCAAAAATGTCGGGCAGATTCGTTTTGGAGACTTCCGTAAATGTCGATGCATGGCCGTGCGCCGCATGTTGTTCAAAGTTGTCACGATGGCATTCGGCGCACTGCTCTCGACCGACGTAGGTAGGGGCGTTGGTGCCATTCGGAGTCTTGTTTGGCCCTGATTGGGAATCCTGTGGGATCGCCGGTTGGGCGACCGCTTGAGTTGGCTCATCCGCCATTGCCACCCTGCTGATTTGTTGCCGCATCGACAGACAAAATGTCCCGGCAGTTAGCAAGGCGACAATCGCGATCGAAATCATTCGGGTGATGCTCAAGCCTTTTTCTCCGGGATTGGCAATCGAGGTAAACTGGTATTCTTACAGTGAAAGCCTGGGGCGTTGTTGGAGGTCAATCACCGCCCATCGTTGCCAAGCTTGACGGTGACCAAGGCTTTACGAGCAGTCTGCTGTGCTTTTCCCACAGAGCGAGAAATAAGGAGTCCTATTCGACCACGCCTTGCTTGCTTCCAGCAGTTTCCTCACCTCGGCGTACTTCCACTGATGTACTACATGGTACCTTGGTGTGCCAACCATGATTGGGGTTCCGTTAATGATAAATCCGGAAAACCAGTCCTGCGGCAACGAAAATGTTTTCTTGCGAGGATACAAAACGTAATGAAGTGGATCGCGCATAAACATTCAGAAGTCGGAACTCGGTGTCCAGTGTTTCGGAATTCACTGCACGTGTTTTCATGAGGATGAGTCGCGAGATTTTATCCAAGTAAGAAAAAATCGATGAAAATGGTGGCAGATTCACGAAACAGACGGGGTGCTGCGACGTACTACCGTAGCATCGCCAGTGTCTACGCCGCCGGTGTCGTGAGAGGCAATTCAAAAGACATAATGAAAATGATCGAGCAGATGTCTAGCATGGCAGGCAGGAGTCAACAGCAACAGCGGTTGCGGGTGTGGTCTGCGAATGTGTTCGTTGTCGCAGCATCCTGCTTGGTGCTGCTCGTCGGTTGCGGACGGCGAGAAGAGGAATTGCTGCCAGTAGGCGTGCCAGACCAGAGCGTGCCAGACCAGAGCGTGAGAC
>CAXGRW010001003.1:0-1641 GCA_964012125.1 uncultured Rhodopirellula sp. | reverse complement strand
GCAACAGCACGCGTAACCTATGCATTCGGCTGTTTTTAACGGCAAAGACATGCATCCGCCGTGGGCACCAGCTGGCTGGGACTTTCCGCTTACTGATTTGCTGTTTCGGCGTTGTAGAGATTGGCGTGTTTGTCGACCATCTGAGCGACCGTGAATTCTGATGCAATCCGATCTCGAGCATTGCTGCCAAGACGGTTTGATTCGGCTTCGTTTTCCAAGATCTCATTGGTCTGGCGGGCGAAGTCAGCGGTGTCTCCTAGCTTCACTAATCGCCCCGTCTGCTGATCAATTATCAAGTCCCGATTACCAGGGATATTCGAAGCGATGACGGGCACCGCGGCTTGCATCGCCTCAATCAACGAGTTGCTTTGCCCTTCGTATTCACTACCGATCCAGAATGCATCTGCATGGGGCAATACTTCAGTCACATCGTCACGTTGGCCACAGAATCGGACATGTTCCGGGATTGTCACTGCGTCACGATGCCTGAGCAGTTCACCTTTTTGCGGGCCATCACCCACGATCACAAGTGTGGTGTCTTCCCTGAGTGTTCCCAGTAGTTCTGCGGACCAGATCAGATCGCGATATCGTTTTTGTGGCCATAGACGGCCCACAGCCATGATCAATTTACGTTTTGGGTCAACGCCCAGCGAAGCGAATGCTTCGTCACGCGTAAACGATGAGGGTGCAACCGGCTCGATTCCATTAGGAATCAAGGTGAACTTGTCCTGAGGGATTCCGTGAGCAACGTAAAAGTCTCTTACTCCCGCACTGTTGGTCGTGATCGTTTCTGTGTATTTGGCAAGTTTGCGGTCGATCAGAAAATGGGCAGCAGTTTTCCATGGATCAACGCAGCGTTCACTGCCAATGATTCTTGGTACCTTGGCTGCTTTGGCAGCTGCCCTGCCGAAACTGTTGGCGGCAAATAACCAAGTGTGAACAATCTGAGGCTGGAGCTTCTTTAGTTCACGACGCAGGCGGAAGAAAGCGGAGGGATCCGCCTTGAACCTTTTTCTGATCACAGTCACCGGAATGCCCGCGTCACGCAGTTGCTGGCTCCGTGGACCGTCTCGTGTAAGTAGAAGGACGTGAACATCGAACTGATCGCGTGGAAGGTGTTCCGCTAGAAGGCAGAGTTGCTTTTCAGCTCCACCGCGATCCATGGTCGGGATCACCAAGGCAATTCGTTTAGTCATGAAACCGTCTCCGTTGACGGTGAGTTTGGTGGTCGTTGTTGAACCAGTTTCTCAAGCAAATTCATATAGCCCTGAACGCTCTCGGTTTGCGGTCTGGAACGAAGCAGGCTACGTCGCAGTTCCGTCGCGCGATGCCGAGCCTGTTCGATGTCATCCAATACTTGAATCACTCCGAGGCGGGTCTGTTTTGCAGTCGATGCGTCGATCCACTGAACCAAGTTGGCTGTCTCCGGCGGATTATCGCTGCCTGTGGTTGTTGCCAACTGACTTGATGGTGGCCCGCAGAGCAGGAATTCAGTTGATGGCGTTCGCAAGCAAACTAACGGTAATTCGGCAGAGATTGCGGTGGGCAGGAAATAGTCCAAACCATCATCATCGGGCTGGAAAAAAAGATCTGCGGCTTGGCAGAGTTCAGTAAAATCGGAAAAAGAACCCGGCATCGCAA
>CAXGRW010001002.1:0-1646 GCA_964012125.1 uncultured Rhodopirellula sp. | reverse complement strand
CATCATCATTCTTATGGTTGGTATCGGCGCTATCGTTCCCCATGTTCGGGCCGATGAACGCCGTGCACCCGTACCAAAAGTCGACCCCGATAAAATGAAGGGGATCTTCTTTGCCGACATCAATGACGCTTTCCGCGGTGAAGCTCCGACGATTGCGAGCGTTCGCGCCACGGCTGCTGCGGTGGTCGCTCCCACCGCGGGAACCACAGGCAGTGCAACTGCACCGGTAGGCAACAATTTGTGGGCCAGCCTGATCTCCCCACAGTCCCTCGAAGACGAAGTTAAGCGGATCAAACTTGAATACGATGGGGTCGTGACGACACCCGGAGCATTCAACAGCGGTGGATACCTCGATGCTCGACTGCACCTCACCGTGCTTGCATCCTTGTTCGCGGTGATCAATCAGCATCCAGGCGAAGTTCGCTGGAAGGATCAGGCAGCAGCAGCTCGTGATCTGATCAGCCGCACCGCGTTCAACTGCAAAGCAGGGTCAACCCAGGTTTATAACGAAGCAAAACTCCGCAAAGGTGATTTGCAGGATCTTGTTGCAGGAAGTGGGCTCGGCAGCAAAGACGCCGAAGAAGAGACCGATTGGACCATGATTGCCGACCGGTCACCGTTGATGGAGTACGGGGAGTTGCTGATTGACGCGTTGGAAGATGGTGCCCGTGACGAGGGAACGATCAAAAAGGAAACCGATCTGGTTAAACGCAACAGCGAACTTCTTGCTCTGCTTGGTGAAATTCTCACCCAAGAGGGAATGGATGATGCAGACGATGATGACTACGCCAAACTCAGCCGCGACATGGCCGAACACGGAAAGGCAGTGACCGCGGCATTGGGGCGTGGTGATTTTGATGCCGTTCGGCTTGGGGTGTCCAAGATTCGCCAGAAGTGTGATGCTTGTCACGAACAATATCGCTAGTATTCTCGAGCTCCGATTTCTGCAGCAACGAGCTGATTGCTTACGCGGGTGACCGACCCGACAGGGGATCTAGCCGACACACCAGTGGGGCATGGGGCAAGCTCGCCGGCGTTCGCCCTGCAGGTTTACCAATCCGCCAACGGTCCCGTCGAAGACTCGACGGCATAGCGGAACTGTGTATCGCAGAAAGCGTCGGTCATTCCGGCGATATATTCTCCTACGACCGCTTCCAATGGATTTGCGTCCGCTCGCTGCCGGAATCTCAAAGGCAGTCGCGACGGATCTCGCACCAGAACGTTGAACATTGTCTCAAGCCGTTCTGATGCGGCTTTGCGAACAGGAATCAAACGCTCATGTCGATACACTGCGTTGAAAAGAAATGACTCCAGTTCACTACGCTCACGTCCTATTGTCTCGCTGTGCGCGAGACGTAAACCCGCCTCGCTGACACTAACGGTGTTGTGTCCCTCATAGGGACGCACTGCCTCGACGGCCTGTTCGAGCAAGTCACTCACCTGTAGATCGATCAATTCGTGGACCAAGAGCTGTCGCAACTGTGCCTTGGGCAGTAAGCCATGTCGCCCCCGCGTCCGCTCCAAAGCGCGTCGAATCACAGCAAGCTCAGACAGTTCTTCGATTGACAGCAGACCCATCTGCAGTGCGTCATCGACGTCATGTGCGTCATAGGCGATTGAGTCAGCAGCATCAACGAGTTGAACTT
>CAXGRW010001001.1:0-1646 GCA_964012125.1 uncultured Rhodopirellula sp. | reverse complement strand
TGTTTTGGGCTGTCAGTGTTTTGGGCTGTCAGTCCAGAAGCTCATGGAGGTGCACGAACGTTTTTCCGAGCCTTCCACCATAGTTTCCAGCACTGATTTTAATCAGTCCCGGAGTTTCAGCAGCGGCATGAATCGCATTTCGTGTTGCATTCTGCAACGCATTCAAGTCGCGTCCGTTGATGATGATCTCCATGATACTGCTGACACCATCTGGCACTTTTGATTTATCTCCCAGCTTCTCTTTCAAAGTAGGGCAGTATTCTGCGTAGGTCGCAGCGATCAGAAAGTCGTAGCTACTGCCAGCTTTTGATCCACTGCCTGCAACTCCACCAGGAAAGGTGGTGATCGAATCAGGAGTTTTTTCAGCAGCTTCCGCCGCTCGTTCCGCGGCGTCGAGCGCGGTGTCCTCATCAGCACCAAAGAACCAAAGGTTGCCACCCATGACACCATCGCGAAAACCAAATCGTCGTGACAGGAAGAACTCTCCGCCGAGGATTGGAACGACCCAACCTTTCTGTTCATAACGCACATCACGAAATTGATGCCGATCACCAAACAAGGCGACTTTCCGGCCCAACTTGAAATAGTCTTCGGTATCAAGCTGGTTGAAGCAACGAGCAGTGGGACATGTCAGCACGTTCTGGCTGATCCGTGCCAACATTACTTTTTCAAGTTGCTTGCGCCGATTTTTCATGAACCGCGGAACATGAAACTGAAGCACTGCTCCGACGCGACCATCTGGGGTTCCACCTGCGGCTGCTTGTTCCTCGTCAATCCATTGCGACACACCGGCTTCGCAGTCACACATGATGGTGCTTGAAGCATGCCCTGTCGCTGCATTGACGCAATGTTGAAGCCACTTCCTGTCACGGGCTGTGACGAGAACTTCTCCATAGATACTGCGGAAACCTTCCGCATAGGTGTCGTCCACCAAATGTTTGAGATCTGTCATGGTTCTATTCAACCTTTACGACCGATGCCGTCATAGACTTTGGTTTCAGTGACAACTTTGTCCATGAAGATGTCGTGATCCTGCATCGGGATTTCGTCAAACATCTGGCATTCGAATGCAAGCGAAACCAGCGGTGTTTCGGCTTTCGCATTTTCGAGCAGTTTGTCGTAATAGCCCTTGCCGTGTCCTGTTCGACCACCACGGTCATCAAAGGCAACCCCGGGCACGAGGATCAAGTCAAGATCGCCTACAGCGATGCGTTTCTCTGCGACTTCCCGAAGATCGGCTCGCGGTTCCAGAATCTTGTACATGCCTGTCTCAAGTTCATCCATCGTCTCCAAATGAAAGAGCTCGAGTTCGCCATCCACGCAGTAGGGGATAACAATCTGCTTGCCGCTGGCGAGGGCAGCGGGAAGTGCGTGTCGGGTTCTCGCCTCATCACGCACATCGACGTACCACATGATGCAATTTGCTGCTTGATACTCGGGCAGTTGCATCACTCGATCCGTGATCTGGACGCTCACTTGCTCCTTATCGGCCTGGGCTTTCCGGGCGGCATGGGCCGCTTTGCGAATTTCAGTCTTGCGCTCGGCAAGTTGTTCCGTTGACATCGGTCGCTTGGGGATAAAGGGAATGGTGGTTGAGAAGCGTGAAATGTAGCCCGAGGAGGGCGGTTTGCGTAGGACCGACCTGC
>CAXGRW010001000.1:0-1650 GCA_964012125.1 uncultured Rhodopirellula sp. | reverse complement strand
GTTCTTTGTCGTTCACCAAGTGAGGATGTGTGTGCCACTGGCTTTGCCGGTGTTCTTCCGATGCGCACTGGCAGAGCCAGATGGGGATGAAAAGTCTGTTGCTCACGAATCAGCTACGATGCTGGTTGGTGAATTAGACAACACATCGGGAGCAACAGACATGACAAGTTTAACGGTGCACGCTGGAATTGACTATCACGATGACACAATTCGTGTCTGCGTACTTAACGACGAAGGAGAAGTCCTGGTCAATCGAGATGTGAACAACAATCCCGGGGCGGTACGCGATCTGGTCGCTCGGTACGGAATTCCGAAGGCCATCGCCATTGAGGCCTGCAGTGGTGCGGCTGAGTTTGCAGAGGAACTCCGCAAACAGTCGCAGTGGTCGCTGCGGTTGGCCCATCCGGGGTATGTCAGGAAGTTGAAACAGGGACCAGACAAGACAGATCATGGCGATGCATGGCTGCTGGCGGATCTGGTTCGCGTTAACTACCTGCCGGAGGTGTGGCTGGCGGATGAGCAAACTCGGCAACTGCGCCGTCTGACTCATTACCGACAAGGTCTGGCGGCAGAAAGGAAGAACATCAAGCTGAGAATCCGGGCGTTGCTGCGTGAAGAGCGAGTTAAATGTCCTCTCAACTGTCGAGCATGGACGAAGGCATGGATGGAATGGTTGAGAATAGCAGCGTTGGGCAGAGAGTCACGATGGATTATGAATCAGGAAATGAAACGTCTGCAACGTATCGAAAACGATATGCAGGAAGCAGAAGATCGAATGCAGCAGGCCACAGCCGATGACGACCTGACGAGGAGACTTCTGGAACAGGACGGGATCGGTCTGATCACAGCCGTCACGCTACGAGCGGAGATTGGGACCTTTGACCGTTTTCGTACAGGCAAGCAACTCGCAAAGTTCTGCGGGCTGACACCGTGCAATGCTTCTTCCGGAAAGCGTGAAGCAGATGCAGGACTAATTCGAACAGGCAACCGAGCACTGCGAGCCGTCATTATTCAGGCGGCTCAACGACTGCCGCGTCATGTCGTGAAATGGAAGACTATGAAAGATCGCCTAAGACAAAGAAAACCTGCGAACGTTGCCACTGCGGCGGTCGCTAATCGGTGGATGCGATGGCTGTTTCATCAGATGCAGCCGAAGGAAAAACAGGCTTTGGTCTGTTGATGTAACGGCTGCGGTTCGTGTACAACCGCTCGTCAATGCTCGCTGTGCAGCGTGCTGAAGACGTCGCCACAAAGAAGGGGCAGAATGATGATCAACGAACGAATCTGGAATTGTTCACGCGGACCCGCGATGTGGAGGTAAGCTCGAGTACCACTTGGGTCTGACCGCTTATTCATTAAGCTCGTCAGCCACTCGTTGCCAGTATGGGCAGCCTCCACGACTCGAAATCACCCACTTGGGCTAAGCCAAAAGCCGATGCTCGGATAGAAGACTGGGATCCTCGCCGCATATTTCCAAATCGTTCATTGACAAGCAACTACTTTTCATAGAAGTGGTACACAATCACTATCAATTGCAGATACGTGTCACCGAATACGCTAAAACTCCCGTCTATGGCGACGACGTCAGACAGAAAAGATGCTTTTCGCCTCGAAGAAAAATGCGGTTTAACGATGGGACAGGGGATCCAA
>CAXGRW010000999.1:0-1651 GCA_964012125.1 uncultured Rhodopirellula sp. | reverse complement strand
AGCGTACTGTCCAAGTATTCACAGATGACATTCGCTTCCTCAACTGGCCCGCGTGCCAGCGGTGAAGGGGCAGGCAGGTCGGCTTGCGTCAGCAAACCGCGAATCCGCTGCACCATCTGCGTTGCAAAGCCACTCTCAGCCAGCTTACTCTTCAGTAATTCCGCATCCTGAGGATCCAATGTGTTATCGAGATACGCCAGCAGAGTTCGCAGTGTCAGTCTCATCAGACAGATCCAATCGACTTAAAAAGTTCAAAAACGGCTGGCACAACACCTTGCCGTCACATGGTTAGTGACAATCAATCTTTGCAGCCGTACAAAAATCTTGCAAAACGATCAAGTTTTTTCGATTTGATCTCCTATTCGCTTCTCATAAAACACCAATCACAAGGCAATCAATACCATCCCGAGCTACGCAAGAGAGTAGGATGTGGCTGCGGACAATCGCCTTTTTTCGACTCTTGCCCATTGGAATCGATCTTGACCCTCTATTCCTGCCGACACACCAACCGAATTTTGAAACCGTCAAAGCGAGCGACAGACCTAATCTTGCTTTTCTCGATGTTCATTGCGTTCTGGGCTGCTGGCCCCGCCTCTCAATTCTGCCCAACCGTGACGGGCCAGAATCCTCCGCTGGTCCCACCAGCCATTCCCGGCGTGCTAGATTCCCGTGGCATCCAAGGGTCGTTGATCATTTCGGGCGGTGGCAAACCCGCCCCAATTATCAAGGATCGCTTCATTGCATTAGCAGGTGATTCTGAAGCCAACTTGGTCATCATCCCAACTGCCAGCTTGACTGCTGATGACGTAGGCAAAGATCATGCCGCGGCATGGCAAGACGCAAACCTAGCCAAGATCACAATCCTACACACGCGAGACCGCAGAAAAGCAAATGACCCGGCGTTCGTTACCCCTTTGAAATCGGCATCAGCCGTCTGGATCTCGGGTGGCAGTCAAACGCGTTTGTCAGATGCGTATGTGGGCACACTTGTTGAAACAGAGCTGCACGCACTGCTGGCGCGCGGTGGAGTGATCGGTGGCACCTCTGCCGGCGCTGCAATCATGTCACGTAACATGATTGCCAGCGGCAGAAGCGACCCCCAAATGGGGACAGGATTTGGTTTCCTGCCGTACAGCATCATCGACCAACACTTCTTGGCCAGAAACCGACAACCGCGATCACTCAAAGCCGTGAAAGAGCATCCTGGTCGATTTGGGTTAGGGATCGACGAGAGCACTGCATTAGAAGTGAGTGGAAGACGCATGCGAGTGCTTGGAAATTCCACGGTCACCGTAACGCTTGGTCCCTCACCGAACCGCGAAGCAATGACGACTGAATTTCCGGCGACTGCCACCATTGACCTCACCAGCCTGCGACGAGCTGCTATCGCCCGAGCTGGTCCACAATTTCCGCCCCAAAAAATGTCACCCACTCTCGTTGCCAAGGGAGCGTTACTGATCATTGGCGGAGGTGGTGTCACCCAAAATATGATTGACAGTTTTGTCGAGTCCGCCGGCGGCAAGGAGGCTCGCCTCGTGGTGCTACCCACCGCCATCGATGACGCAGAAGCGAGACAAAGTGGAGTCCCCTCGTTTCTCAAAGGAAAAAAAGTCAAAAGCATTACGGTCCTGCCGCAACGCTGGCGCGATGA
>CAXGRW010000998.1:0-1672 GCA_964012125.1 uncultured Rhodopirellula sp. | reverse complement strand
GACATCGATGCCGCTCCGCACGCCATGGCAGCATCGCCCCCCATGAACGTGACCAAGGCAGCAGCCGACATGGCAGAAGCTGATCCCCCTTCAGCTTGGCAACCTCCTACCTCGGCAGCAAAACTCCAGTGTGTTGCGATGAAAACACCTACCATGCCACCAGCCAGCATGCCCTTGGCGATCTCACCGTCACTCAGTTGCTGACTTTCACCGACAGCAAGACAAGCCGCGGGGAAAGCTGCACATGCTCCCGCCGTCGGCGCCGCGACGATGACTCCCATTGAGCTCTTCACTTCCATCAACGCAGACGTGTACAACACCATCCGATTCAAGATACCTCCATCGAGCAGTTGTCGTGCTTCCATGGCCTTTTGAAAGCCACCCGACTGAAATCCAAGAACTCGATCCTTGTAGCTTGTCCCGGCTAACCCCTGGTCAACGCTACCACGAAGAATCCGAACGATTCCACACATCTTTTCGATCAACTCTGCTTCGCCAAGACCACTGCGTGCCGATTCGTAGTGCAAGGCCAAATCGCACAGCGAAAGCGAGCTCAGATTATTCTCGTCGCAATATCGTTGAGCGTATTTCAACATGGCGTCACAAGTCTGAAACGGAACCTGCAACTCCTTTCGCGATCTGACCGGCAGCACCGCGGTCGCATGATCGACCTGCTTTATGGTGTCCTCAGAAATGAACGCATTGATCCGATTGCGCGAAAACCCTTGCTGACCTTGAACATGTACCAGCGTCAAATCATTGCCAGCAGAAATTGTTACTTGATCCGCACCCAATTCATCACACAGCGTTTGTGCATCTAAACCGGCAAGCTGTTCGCTACCCCACACCAAGGTTTCGTCGAAGTCGCCCCCGATTGAAACCGCAGCTCCGTTGATCTCGACAATCTCAAACATCCCTCCACCAGTCGAAATTGCAATCACTTGCAATTGACGGGCTGAATTCTTCAAAGTCAATCGATAAGTGTTGGGATGCGGATCGCCGTAGTCGCCATATTCAAACTGTAGATCGATACCCGATTTTTTTAACCAGTCACCAGAATCAGGTAATCGATCGTCATCAGCTTCCCAGCCAAGCAACCCCCCAAACAAACCCATATCAGAACCTTGGCTCTGATGCGTTGCAGGCAAAGAACCTCCGGTGTCAAACTGAACCAGCACATGATCGATTTCACCCTCCATCAGATCGCGGGAAATCCGACCGATCCGCAAAGCAGCAGCACAATGGGAACTCGATGGGCCCCGCATGACCGGACCAACCACATCATTAAAAATGCTGACAAGCACAGCGACCTCTCGTTGCAACGTATTGAGTGACAAAGCGACATCATTTCCACGCGGCGTTTTCCCCCACGCGAACGAAATCACACCACCCCCGCCATGCTGCGTCAACACCTCGTTTCAGTTTCACTGCTCAACAACACGCCTTATTGACTCCACACCTGCCAAAACCGTGATAAAACGAAATGAGAAATCGTGCGTGGGTCATGTCCAGTCTTCTTTGAATTGTTGCCCCCGAGAGCCACGCCCTGACTGTTTCGAGCAGGTCCGCACGCTCGCCGCACCCAGAAGTCCCTCGACAAGTCATTTCCCACGCCTAATTAATGGCGAAGCAACAAACTGACGTACTGAAATCTTTCCCACACTAGCCCGAA
>CAXGRW010000997.1:0-1674 GCA_964012125.1 uncultured Rhodopirellula sp. | reverse complement strand
AGGTATTCATTTGACCCCGGTATTTTGGCGATGCTCTCGAGGTCATTGGGAATGGTTCCGTTGAACGTCAAGCGGCGATTCGTGCGGTCGATCCCGCGCAGGTCTTTCGGAAGCTTCAGTTGTGTGACTCGTGGTTGACGCATCTCTGCCGCATCCGTTTTGGCATCGTGCACAGCGATGAAGTTATCTCCGTCCACCCATGCCAGACCGCTCAAATCAGCCAGTTGTTCGGGTTGATCAGTTTTTCGTGTCTGTTGTCCCAGGCAGAGTGGTAGGAAATTCATGGAATGAATAAGTATGCTTGAGAACACGGTTAGCAAGCAAACTGTTTTATGTGTAATCATGTGGGTTTGTTTCAGGAAAGTCTGTGCCCAGTTCTTCAGGCGATCAACAATGCTAGGCGCCTGTCAGGCAAGGTGGTTCAAGTTGCATGCCCGAGGGCGTGAAGCATGCATGCCCTCGCACGGCAGTATACTCCGTCTGCGAGACTCTGCTGCAGGCTACGGAACATGGGGCGCTGCTGTGATCTTGACTTTGCATGCAGCAACAAAGATTGCTGCATTGATTTTTGTATTCAGAAATACCTTCGGACGCATCGTGCTGAGCGTCAGTTGTCTGAACTGAGGACGCGCGTTCAGAGCGTTCGATTTGTGCACGTCTTTGCCAATTGGGGCTCAGGAAGATTCCTGATCATGCTGCTGCGGTTGTGTATTCAAGCAGGGCATTTGTGTCAAAGGGCTCATCCGCTGTTTCCAGAAAGGTGACGGGACTGCCACCGTAGAAAGATGCCCAACCTGTGTAGGTGCTCGGAGGGCCAAACATCATGTCAGTCTCTGCCAAAGCGTACATGTCTTCAGTGATATGCCCTGTGCCTTGAGTGACATCCAGTCCATCAAACACACCTGGAAGGTCGTCTGCGTTGCTGCAGACCAAGAACTTGACGCGTTGGTTAGGAAGTTGGTCGACGATCCGCCGCATCACGGCTGCGTATTGCTCAAGCGAGTAAAAGTAGCGACCATCCATGAAGCTCGCGTAATCGCCATGCCTGATGTGGATACCAACAACGATGTCTGCTCCATTGCGTAATCCCCCAACCAATCGATCTACTGAATTTTGGTTGGCTTCTGCCAAAGCGAAGTGTCGACGCACAACCGATGCATGTTTCTGAAATAGAGGTTCACTGCGAAAGAGCCAACCCGACGCGAGTACGTGCCGCTTGCCATGTGCGGCCGAAGCAAATTCCTCACCCGCTAGATCACATGACTCTTCACCACGGAGACGGATTACGCGGAATGGATAATTACGCAATCCTGTGACCGACAAAGTCTTGGTCCCAAGGTGGATGGCTTTCGCAAACGCCTTGCGTTGCCAAGCTCGCGGAGCGGCCTTGTTCGTTGGGAAATTTGGGTAACGACACCATAGATTTGATGCTGTCGCAGGGAAAAGGTGTGCATATTCCACGAAGCTAGGATTTGCCAATTCGACGCCGTACTCTTCGGCGGCAGCGATTAGGTGTCCGTAAAGAAACAGGCGATTACCCAGTTGCCCATAATTTCTCGCTACGATGATCATCTCTTCTCTTCCCATTGCGGATTGTCTGCCGGACTCTAGTGAGCGAGTTCCTTCGTTGGCAAGGTCGTTTGCGGGTGCCGCAGGGATGCTAGCAAAGGCTGC
>CAXGRW010000996.1:0-1694 GCA_964012125.1 uncultured Rhodopirellula sp. | reverse complement strand
AAATCGCTTCTCCGCTTTCGCCAAGTGATCACCGACGGAATAAACCTCGCCATTTCCGAGCACAATGTCGGGCAATGTTTCATGACTGGGCAGCGACTCCTCTGCCCTCTTCCATGCGACTGCTTCTCCCTCCGACCTTTTTGCATTTGCAAGAAACAGACGAGAAACCAAGTCCTGGTTTACACTCAGCACCTGCCCACTCAGCAAGCGATCAACTTCACTCTGAATGGTCTCTGCAAGTCCCTCCTCCAGTCCGACATGCATTCTCTGCACCGTCCCCGACTGATCGATGAGAACCAAAGTTGGCAACGCCTCAACACCAAAGACGCTGGCAGCAGAACCCTCTGGGTCCAGAGCAACCCTTGTAGTGATTTGTTGTGCCTTAACCACCCCGTCAACAATCGTCTTTACTTCTTCAGTGTTGACTGCGATCAACTGAAACTTCTCAGCATCATACTCACCAAAGGTACTCTGCAAAAGCTTCATCTCTTCTAAACACGGGGCACACCACGAAGCCCAGAAATCCAGAACAATCACTTTGCCCTTGCACGTCTCAAGCGGATCATAAGAACGTCCCGAGGACAGATCTTGGATTACAAATTTTGGTAACACATAATCCTCATCCAACTGCTCAGCCCCAACGCTCGCCGAATGTTCTTGCAAACCGCTACTATGATTGGTGCCCAACAACGTCTCGTTCAAATCGATCTCGGGTGCAAGCACGGGATCGTGCTCAGTTGCAGAAACAGTTAACTCACCACGACCGGCCATCTTGCCCTGGCGTTCATCGCTTGGGGTAGGGTTTTCCTCACCCTGTTGCCGAGTCTCACCCAAAGATGCTTCGGATGGCGATGAAACATTGGCCTCGCTGGCACTTGGATCGAACAACAAAACAGGAGCTTTCGACGAAACTTGACTGGCATCGATCGCGTGGGTAGCAGTCGGTACCTGTTCCGTAACTCGCTTTTGACCGTCCGCTTGTCCACGGTCATGTGCGTCGTTGCCAATCTTTTCAACAGACGCGACCAAGGCACGCTGCTTGACCCGCAAACGAACAGCATCATAAAAATGGAATGTTACAAATCCAATTCCACCGAGACATACGGCACCCACAAACAGACGAACCAGTAACTCGGGGGCAGTTAAGCTGTGTTGTATGCGTGACGTTGAAGCTTGTTTGAACTTACGGACCATAACTACACATTCGCAAAAAGTGAGGGGTAGGCCTGATAATCGATCGTTCGCCCCATAATAACGCAGCGAACCGTCGAAAGGGGTACCTAAACTCCGCCCGTCTCAATCAGCGGCAACGACTTTATTGTCGGCACGATTCAGCCGAGTTCGTGTGCTCACCATCCGCACACACCCTTAATCGCTGCTATCTGGTTCCACTACATGGGTCTCACTGTTTTTTACACAGGGTTGCCCATAATCCGAAAACAAGCCCGATCGATGAATCGAGCACCTCGCAGGAGAAAAACGTTGATAGCAATGGCATTTTCATGACCCTCAATGCTTCAAAACACGCGTAAGAACAGTATCATGGGGACTACAACAGGTCACAGTACGTTCAGGGATTGAGATCCTCCCCCCCACGCTTGTTCCGACCTGCGATCTCGTTCCTATGCCCCCTCTCAAAAGTCATCAGCCGACGTGCTGGAAATTTCCCAATGGATTCGGTACCGGAAAACAGA
>CAXGRW010000995.1:0-1695 GCA_964012125.1 uncultured Rhodopirellula sp. | reverse complement strand
AAGCCCCAACGTGGCGTGACTGACATCCGCGCCCAAAAACTGCAGCGGTCCCCAACCTTGCCATGCCCGAGTACGAACAAAACGATCTCCCTCTGCCACTCTTCTCGCCACATCCAACAGCAGTGCGAACGCCATGTCGGCTGTCGTTTCCGTCAGTACCCCCGGCGTATTGGTCACCGGAATATTTCGTGCTGTCGCAGCTGCAACGTCAATGTTGTTAAAGCCAACTGCAAAATTAGCCACAACCTTCAATGCCGGATTAGCAGCTAAAATTTCATCATCAATTGAATCTGTCAACAAACACAACAATCCGTCGACTCCCCGAATGCCATCCATGATCTCCGCCTTCGTGAGATAGCGATCCTCATGATTCATCATCAATACGGCCTGATCCCGCAGCAACTGCATCGTTTGCGGAGGAAGCTCGCGGGTCAGAAATATCTTGGGCTTATCAGACATGAACCAACTCTTCGATCACCGTGAAGCAGGAAAACACTCTGGAAGAAACTGCGTAAATGTCCCTACCAACCAACAGAGAGTTTATGGCTTCGTGATGGGGACTGATATGTGTGAGTGGTATTCACAACACCAAAATGCAGCGAAATCGTACTTTTTGGCTTGGAACAGCTTCAATCACCCGCACGCGTAGCCATCATGGAGGCATCTATTCCTCCCACCGCAATCACCTGCACACGCAGCAACTCACCGCCGACGGACAAGCCTTGATTCATTAGATTCAAGCAGAGCAGCAACCTAAAGCAAGAACACAGCGGATGAACATGACTTATAAATCACAAGCCAAAGCGAACTTGTTGAGTGAACTGTTGACCACCCGTGTGCCGCCTGCTTGGGCATGTCTCTCAACAGCATTGAACTCGAAAGTGAAGGTTCTGAGTTTGAAAGTCTTGAATTTCAAAGCTGCGTGCATGCGTTCCGTGTGCTTGAAAAACGCGTGCCTAAATGCACTGATTGTTGCAGTCTGCCTCACCGTTGCTTGTTTGAGTGCTAGCTGTGGCACGGTAGCTATGGCTGAAGACCAATCGGTCACCACGGTTGAGCCAAAGTTAATGCATTTGCGTAACAGTGAACCACGGGAATGGACGTCGTTCCCGAAACAAGCTGATGCCCAGCAATTGAATCTTGAATTCGATTCCCGGCCCAACGAAACCCCCGGCACCCTCACGCTCACCCAGTCCGATGTCAAAGAAACGTGGACCGTAACTCTCAACAGCAAACGCCTTGGCCAGTTAGTCCGCGATGAGAATGAACTGCAAACAGATTTCCGGATCCCCGGCGGAACGCTGAAACAAGGAAAGAACCAACTTAGCATTACCTGCAGGAACAACTCCCCCGCAGACGATATCCGCGTCGGGCGCATCATTGTCCACTCAGCGTCCCCGTCAACAATACGCAGTGGTGCCAAGCTTCAAATCGAGATCCTGAATCAGGATCACATGCTGATCCCCGGCAGAATCACGATCACGAGTCGACAGGGAACCTTACTTCCGATCGGTACAAAATCTGGAAACGGATTGGCGATTCGCGAAGGAGTGGTTTACACAGCAAATGGCCGAGCCGATCTCGCGGTAGCCCCCGGGGAATACAAAATCATTGCAGGCCGAGGGCTCGAATACTCAGCTTCATCAACTTTGCTGAGCATTTCAGCAGGCGAGACAGCGAAACGCACCTTGATTC
>CAXGRW010000994.1:0-1696 GCA_964012125.1 uncultured Rhodopirellula sp. | reverse complement strand
TCAATCCACTCAGGGACGCCAGTGATCGGCGGTACTCCTTCAGCAAGCTTGTCTGCGAATAGTTCATCTGATTCCGTTAGTAGGTTTTCAGGGCTATCCTCAAGCGAATGAAAGTCAACCATCTGCTGTAACGCGGCTACTCCCACACGTCCCATCATCCGTGACTGCAGTGCTTTACTGTACCGGAAACCTCTTCTTTGTAAGACAGTGTCGCCAACTTCCCAGTACAATCCTTCGGTGTCGAATAGAAGTCCATCCATGTCCAACGCGACACCACAGATTTTAGGTGACGATGAACCGTCCGGGAAAGATTGGGCTTGAGATTCTGACGTGTGTTGAGGGTTTGTTGGAGGATTGGGAGCTGAACTGTCGGATGATTGGGAATTGGGGTGATTCATGAATAGTTTGCTGTCTGGTTTCACAATCGGAGGCGGAAGCACTGTGGGTCGGTCATTTTTCAATGCCACGACCGATGGGATGATTCAGGAAGATGCCGGACACTGGTCCATCGAGCCATACATTCCGTTGAAGACTGATACGCTTGAGGACTATCTTGTTCAGCGAGGTGAATTGCCTGAAAGGTTGCATGCGGAGTTTCGGCAACGCTGCAACGTGATCGATAGGTTACACCATGAACGCACGGGGGCGTATCACCGCCAGTTCACATCGTGTTACGCATCTGTCGACCCAGACAGCGACTGTAAGCCTCTACTGCTCGATTCAGGAGGCGATCCGGACGATGCTTTGCATGCTATCCCGCAGGTGACCAAGGGTCATGAGAAGTTATCAACGCAGTTAGCGGCTTCCCAATCGATCCAGCAAATTTCAGCAACTGGCAAAACAGCCAGCAGCGACTCCGCTCTTGCGGAATCGAGGGCGGAGAAGGCCACATCTATCGAGCAGGGAAAAACAGAAACCAAAGAGCAAATGCAGCAGGTTGTCGAACTGTTTGGTCAGATCATGGATGATGCGGGATACAAAAAAGTGGAACGTGCAGATATCGAGAAGTGCGTTGGAGTTGCCAGCCAGTGGGGCGTTCCTCTGCACGTCGATCTAGATCTGTTCGAGCAACTTGTGGTGTATGCACGTGGTGACATCATGGGAACTCGCTTTCAGCGCCGATTGCGAAAAATGTATCGCATGGAAGCCTTTGAAATACCAGTCTATCAACGCATGGTTGTTGCGTTTCAGCTCAAATCTGAATTGCAGGGTGATGAGGCATTGAGCACTGACAAGATTCATTTGCGAATGTTCAAGAATATTCCCAAGGAGGATGTAGACACATTATTACCCGGTGCTCGGGTGCGGATTTCAGGTTTGGATCATGTGAAGATTATCGTCCCCAGCTTGGGAGGATTCCTGATGTCGCTTCGCAAAATAGCACAGTACGCGATCCTTTTTGCTGTGATCGCATTGCATTGGTCGTTGATCTTGGTCGGGCTTCTGATCGGTTATTTGATCAAAAGTACGCTTGGTTACTTCGAAGCCAAGAAGAAAAGGGAGCTGAAGCTGACAAGGAATCTTTATTTCCAAAAATTGGACACCAATGCTGGGGTTGGGCATCGTATCATTCAGCAAGCACACCGGCAGAGAACGTGCGAGTTAATTGTCGCTTGTTATGCGCTTCAAACTGCCGAGGATCCACTGAGTCCACGGCGTCTGCGTCGGCGATGTGAACGGGTTTTGAGGGAGGCGG
>CAXGRW010000993.1:0-1709 GCA_964012125.1 uncultured Rhodopirellula sp. | reverse complement strand
TGGGGCAAAAACGAGAGGATCTGCGCGTCATAGGGAAGCCGCAAGTCGGCAAATACCTCGTGGTTTGCAGCCCCTGCGGGAATGCTGAGTTTCCGGTTTGCAATCGGCGCGACTTTGACTTCGTGCCGTGGTGGCTCCTCCGAAAAGGTAAGACCGATCTGAGTCTGGTCCTGAGTCGACCTTCCGTTGGGCGTGTAGTGCATTTCAAAACGCAGTTTTGCCCCTTTGGGTAGCCGTCTTGCGTAACCATCTGGATAAATCCACGTGCTATTTCCTGGAGCATAGCCGGCCCAGAATTCGTTAATCTTTTTTGCTCCGCGTGACTCGGATTTGATTGAAACAATCACATGATGAACGACATCCAGCGCGCTTGGTCGAATTTCGATCGCCTTGACCCATTTGTCTTCCGGCAGATTGGTTTCCACCGTGGCGTATTGATAGGGCATTGTCCCCGTCGCTTTGACCTCAATGGGGTGCGGCAAGCGGAACGTCGCATCGGGCTTGCCAATCAGCCAGCCATCGGGAAAGTGCTTGGTGAGAGGCTTGTCTGCCGGGTCACCTTCGGGGACGCCCCCGTTGATCCAGCTCATGAGGTCGTCTTTTTCGGCAGCGGACAGCGAGCGGTCGTTGGCCCAGTGCAGTCCGTGGGGGCCGTCATGCTGTTGATCAGCGGTGGGAGCCGCAAACCAAGGTGGCATGATTTTCCGCTCGACGACGTCCGCAATCATGCCAGCATAATCTTTGACGGCATCGTAGCGTTCGAACGCCATCGGCGCTGTGCCACCTGTCCGGTGACAGTCGAGGCAGTTTACCTGAATGATTCTTGAAATTCGATTGTGGTAGGTGATCGGAGTTTCTGCTACGTCAACCGATTGGTAGCTCAGTTCACAACCCGGAGATGTCGTTGCCTGGGTAGCAGGTGTCCGGCCTTCCAATACGGCATCCAACGCATCTACGAGAAAAGCTCGTCGTGGAGCTTGCAGGGCGTACCCGAATCCATACTGGTCGTCCACGGCTCCACGGTAGATGAGAGTCCTGGCCCGGTCGAGTACAAACACCTCAGTTGTAGTGTTTGCCTTCAGGGCGATGGGCAGTTCCCTGTTGGCATCTTGGACATAAGGTCCCCGGAAACCATGCGTCTGAACCGCGTCGGTCAAGTCTTGCCGTTGCTCAGACTGATTGGGATTAACGAAGATGAATTCAACATCCTGGCTGCGATACTGCCGTTCAATGCTGGCCAGCGTAGGGGCGTACTTCAGGCAGAGAGGACATCCTGTCCCGGTCATGGCGAATACGATTGCCGTTTTGTCAGCAAAGTCAGAAAGTGAATGCGTTCGTCCGGTAATATCTGTGAATGACAATTGGTCAATCTGTTTTCCGATGCCGTATTCACCCGGTTTGACCAACTGGGGACCACGCCTGACAGGTGACTCCGCCGGTTTTGTGCCGGGCTTCGCTTCCTCGGACCTGGTGACCTCAGCCAACGCGAGGCTGCTTCCGTCACTCGGATTTCGGTTGCGTTTTTGGGCAGCCATGTTGAGTAACGCGTGCTTTTCTTTTGTCGAAAGGACACCGTCGCCATCTGCATCTGCCTTGGGGGACTTGGCCATTGCCTGACGGCACAGTGCTTCTTCCTCCTTCTCCGAAACGACTCCATCAGCGTTGGTATCCGCTTGGGGAAAGTGTCGGAGAATGCGTGTTCGGACGTC
>CAXGRW010000992.1:0-1712 GCA_964012125.1 uncultured Rhodopirellula sp. | reverse complement strand
TTTGATCAGTTGCGAATGAACGAATTTCGCGATGTCCCCGGCGGGAAAATGTCCACCGGGATGAAACAAAAGGTCTCAATCGCCAGAGCAATGGTTCATGATCCGCCTGTCCTGATCTTCGACGAAGCCACCTTGGGGCTGGATGTGCTCGTCGCTCGCAACCTGCTGGAAGTCATCAAGGCCCTGCGACTCTCCGGCAAGTGTCTCATTTTCTCGACTCATATCATGAGCGAGGTGCAGCGTCTCTGCGACCGGATAGCGATCATGCATCAGGGACGCATCCTCGATATCGGAACCCTCAAAGAACTAAGAGAGCGTCACAATGAAAATGAATTCGAGGAGCTCTTCTTTGGGCTTCTGAGCCAATACGAGGCTGGGCAGCAGGGTGACTGGAACGAAAAGGTGGAATTTCAGCCGCCACCTCCCACCAAGGAGGAAACATCACCATGAGTTCCCAAGATGATTCTGTGACTGCAAAGACACCAGCGTCAGACAAGCCTCGCCTTGCTGCGATAGGGCTTATTTATGTTCGTGAGATGAGAGATCAACTCCGTGATCGGAGAACCCTATTCACGATCGCTCTGCTGCCAATCATGTTGTACCCATTATTGGGTACCTTGTTTCTGCAAATCGCACAATTCACTCGCCAACACACCACAACGGTTTGCATCGTTGGCTCCGAAAATGTGCAAGGCGTGCCTCCGCTGTTCCAGGGTGAAGCATTTTCAGTCGAGTACACCGATGGCACGAGCAACTTGAAAGTTCAGTTACGCAGCGATGACGATTTACAGGAAGACAATACGATTACCGAGGCAACGGCTCGGTGGGTGCGGGATGGCACATTCGATGCAGTGCTGATTTTTCCTGCCAACTTTTCAGAGCCCAAGTCCGCCACCGACAATCAAGCCGCGACTGTCCAAGTTCTGTACAACCTTGCCTCGGATGAATCGCAAATTGCATTGAGTCGGGTCACTAATATCCTTGGGAAGTGGAAAGCTGCTTGGGTAGGGCAGTCATTGGAAGCGTCGGGGATCGACATGAGCATGCTCGAACCCTTCCAACTCGATGACATCGACCTTGCTCCTGAACGAACTCGTGAGGCCGCTTTTTGGAGCAAAATGCTCCCCTTCATTATGCTGGTCTGGGCAATGACGGGCGCCTTCTATCCAGCAATCGACTTGGTGGCAGGAGAAAAAGAACGGGGGACCTTGGAAACATTGCTGTGCAGCCCCGCTTTACGCAGCGAAATAGTGTGGGGAAAACTCGGCGCCGTCGCGAGTTTCAGCATGCTTACCGCGATTCTAAATGCTGGAAGCATGTTGGTGACCAGTTCGCTCGTTTTAGATCAGGTCGGCGTCGGGGGTGCAACCGTTGGGGCACCACCACTGGTTCCAATGCTTTGGCTGTTTGTTGCTTTGATTCCATTGTCATGTCTATTCAGCGCTCTTGCATTGGCAGTCGCTGCGATGGCACGCAGCAGCAAAGAAGGACAATATTATCTGATGCCGCTGATGATGGTGACGCTGCCACTTGTGCTTCTGCCAATGTTGCCTGGCATGAGTTTGTCGGCGGGGACTAGCTTGATTCCGGTGACTGGCATGTTCCTGCTGGTGCGTGCTCTGGTGGAGGGCCAATACGGTGACGCCTTGCTGCACTTGCCAATGGTATTTGGAGTCACGGCCGGTTGTCTGTGGCTGGCTGTGACGTGGGCC
>CAXGRW010000991.1:0-1713 GCA_964012125.1 uncultured Rhodopirellula sp. | reverse complement strand
TGACGACCATTCAAGCCGCTGCGAATCGCGTCCTGCCCATACAAACGAACCAACCAGCACTAAGCCGTGACTGATATGCCGAGAAAAGGCTTGCAAAGGTCCACGACACGGATGAACCTTGGTGCTGGCATGAACACGTTTTTGGTTCGCTTGACCCAGTCGGGCCCCCAGCGGTGAGCAATGATTACAATCACATCCTCCTCCACCTCAAACATCGATGTTCCAGCTGTTTTACAAGTCGCTGGCCGGCTTGATTCGCAAGCCTCTGTCGCGTTGCTCGGATCAGTACAGAAACTGATTGAGGCGAAAAAACACGAGATCATCATGGATTTCGAAAAGCTCGAATCCGTCTCCAGCGAAGGCCTGGCCGCCTTGATTCAGTCCAAGAGTCGCTTGAGAAAGCTCAGTGGTGCCCTGCGACTCGTAAATGTTCATGGGCCGACACTCGAGGTATTCCAACTGGTGCACTTTGATCGCCTCTTCGAGCTGCATCCGAACATCGAAGAAGCAGCACAGCAGTTTGCTATGGATCGTCAAAAGGTCAGCGATCAATCCGATGATGGACAAAGCGACGGCCGCCCCACGCCTTCTTGAAAATGCTTCGTGCGCAACGACCAACGGGTGCGTTAAATGCCTAGCTCAGACTCAACCTGCCGCTAGGTACTGACAACCAGCCGATAGCACCGGCGGGACTGCAGCAACTCATAAGCACTCATGCCCGAGCACGGCAGCAACTGGCACCGTAACCACTGGCCCCACAGACATAAGATGAGTTTTTTAAGTTGAGGCATGAGCCCAAAAGAGCAGGTCAGGAGATTAAAAGAGCTGCGTCCGTGGGAGATCAATCGAGCTGCCGGAATTTAATTGAGTGCTGAAGTGTCAAAGACATTCTGCGGATGGCAACGCACCTCTTTTCACCGCTTGAGCGTGTCGCGTTCGACCGATGCTGCCGAGAATCTTCCGAAGATCCTAAAGCTAACACGCTTCGTCACTTGAAATTTTCTTTTCTACCAAGGAGACGAAGGTGTACTTAGACAGTTTCCAGGCTTTGAAGTTGCCGGCCCACAACCAGAGCTACAATACAACTTCAAACAGAAACTTGAACGTGACAGCATTATCAGTCCCGATGGAAACCGGTATGTCGAAATTGTGCTCAATCAATGGGACGTCGGCAAGGTAAATCATGCCGAGCGTAGTGCCGATTTGAATATCGCGAAAGTCCCGACGTGTTGTCAAATTGACCTCAATCGTTGGTACAGTCTTCGCCATGTTACGTTTTACGAAACCGTCAGCATCGTAGTGAGCTTTCATGTCGAATAAACCAAACAGCATGTCGAGATTGGCAGAAGTGCTACGAAACCATCCGTCCCACCCAACAAACACTTTTCCACCGCGGTAGTCCGCGTCGAGTTCTTCTCGAAGAAGTGGACTGTTATCGAGTGTTGACTTGAACGTTTGATCAAGTGCGATGTAACTGAAAGCAAATCCAGCGGATAAACCACCAAACCTCGTCACCCATGTATCTCTCAGGGAGAGATCAAAACCATAGTTTTGCACATCACTATTGAGCCGCCAGGTGCCACTAACAATACCCTCATTTTGGTTGTGTGCACGCGGGACCAGGACCGGCATAAGTAGTTCCTCTGACCCACTTGCGGTTGATTCTGCGATGGCGCAGAAGATACGGCTTTCAAAACTAGTGCGAGTGTCCAA
>CAXGRW010000990.1:0-1718 GCA_964012125.1 uncultured Rhodopirellula sp. | reverse complement strand
CGGTCTTGTTCAGATTCTATGAGAAGGAAACCTATCGAGGTGTGGTTTTCACCTACTACATGGTCAGCTTGGATCGCGGAAGAAAGCTTGCGCTCAAGGTTGCCGGTAAACACGGCGACTACAGCGAGGGTGACTCGAACATTAACATGCCTGACCATTGGTATGACGCCATGTTGACGCTCAAACGCACCGGGCGTGCTCGATGATCTCGGCGGGTGTCCAGAAGCCCTCGTCTGAAACGGTGTTTTCAAAGAGCAGGAATACTGGCAGGTTTACCTGTGCTTTTATCGATTGGAAGTTTTGGCTTCCAAGTCGGATGTTCCTGTTTCAACCATGCATCAATCTCACTCGCCAAACGAACAGCGACTTCGGGTTGACCATCAGCAATATTGGTGGACTCACTAATGTCCTCACTGACGTCGTACAATTCCCAGGCATCGGTCTCAAAGTAATAGAGCAACTTGTACTGGGTGCCATCGATCTGATCGATAACCGCGACACATGGCTGAGCCCGCCGATCCAAGTACCCGGGAAACAGATAGAAGATTGGCTCATCACGATCCACCACAGCGGGATTCAAAAGCGTCTCGGCAAAAGAGAAACCATCCAACGGATGTTCATCCTCCGCAGGCATCCACTTGCCCCCCGCCAACTGTAAATAGGTTGGATAATAATCGACAGTATGAACGAGTCGATTCGAAACTGTCTTTGGTGGAATTCTCCCCGGCCACCACGCAATCAGCGGAACACGAGTTCCTCCTTCCGTAAACATTCCTTTTGTACCCTTGAGTGGCAAGTTGTCCTTGTGCGTTCCGCCGTTATCAGAGGTAAACAGAATCAAGGTGTGATCAGCGATACTGTCCTCCGGATCTCCATCCCCATTTGGGTCTTCGACTACCTTCAAGACTCTCCCCACAATGGAATCAACACTCCGCACAAAACCATAAAACGCATCGTTCCCCGCGGCCGCCTGCAAATCCGGACGCGACCGCACCGGTCCGTGCACTGCATAGGGGTGAACCTGAACGTAGAAAGGCTGCTCCTTTGCCGAAAACGCCTTGACCGTTTCCTCCATGGCATCGGCGACAGCGTCACTGATGTGTTTCGGGCTTCCGACAAGCGTTACTGGAAAGTCCTGCTGGCGCAGATAGTCCACATCGTAGGGCTCAGCAAATCGATCCAAATGCCCACGTCCTAAACCACGGAATCCCCAGCCGCCGTCAGGTCTCTTGCTCGCGAAGCAGACAGGCTGATGGCCCTGCGTATATCCGCCAATGTTAACATCGAATCCGACATTCTCTGGCAGCGTTTCTGGTCCCACATGCCCGCCCACGTGATACTTGCCGATGTGTGCAGTTTGATAATCATTCTGCTTCAAAGCTTCAGCCACCGTTACCGCTTCCACTGCAACATCTTCCGTCTGCTTGGGCGCCAGAAACTTTGCCTTCTCGCGTGACACACCGCCACGCCCATGGCGACTTAAACTGCCCACCACATACACGTCATTGTGTATCCGTGCCGGATATTGCCCTGACAACATCGCAGCTCGCGTCGGAGCACAATTCGGTTGGGCATACGCATTTGTAAAACACAGCCCTTCATCCGCAAGCCGGACCAAATTTGGAGTCTGGTAATGTGAAGGATTGGTGCTGAAGGTTGCCCGTGGGACGCCAATTTGATTCCATCCCAAATCATCGACCATCACTGTGATAATGTTC
>CAXGRW010000989.1:0-1730 GCA_964012125.1 uncultured Rhodopirellula sp. | reverse complement strand
CTGGCCAATGAGTGCAAAGCATGGTTCAACGAAGTTTCTCGGTAAAAGGAGTCCGCTTAACGCCCCTTCCAGATATCGCCCCGTTCTCTGCTGTCCTTTGGCCCAGTTCCCCGCGCAACTATACTATGATGCTGTTCGTCGGCAGCTAATTGAAGGGCTAGGCTTTGCTAGTACGGCAATGCGTCGCCCTCTTTCACCAACCCTTCCCCATCACAACACCATTCTTCCAAACACGGAGGAGGACACCACCGAATCGTGCGTGAACTACATCAGGTCCAGGATGATTCGCCGGAACGCAGTATTCTGGCGCGGCTGATCTTATCGAATCAAACAGTGGAAGCTGATCCACTAGAAGAGCTACATGGCCTAGCCACAACCGCAGGCACGGAAGTGATGGACGAGCTGGTCCAGCGTCGCCCGTCCCCAGACCATTCCACTTACTTGGGAAAGGGTAAGGTTGAGGAATTGCGTTTGATGGTCGAGCGACACGACGCTGACCTTGTGATTTTTGATAATGATTTGTCACCCGCACAAACACGCAACCTCGAGAAAGCGGTGGGTGCAAAAGTGCTGGATCGTACTGAATTGATTCTAGATATTTTTGCGGCCGGAGCTCGAACTTATGAGTCGCGTTTGGCGATTGAATTGGCTCAGCTTGAGTACTCCCTGCCTCGACTCAAGCGGATGTGGACCCACCTATCTCGTCAAGCGATGGGCGTCGGCATGCGAGGCCCGGGTGAGAAACAACTAGAAGTTGATCGCCGCCTTGCTCAAAAACGGATTCACGACCTGAAGCAGGAATTATCGAAAGTCGAGCAGCGCCGTGAGCGGCAAGTGAAGGCCCGCAAGGAGGCCCCCACGGTTTCTCTGGTCGGCTACACGAATGCGGGCAAGAGCACGCTGATGAACGCACTGACCGAAGCGGATGTCCTTGCCGAAGACAAACTTTTTGCGACTCTGGATACGCGGACACGTCGTTGGCAGCTACCGGGCTGGGGCACGGTTCTTCTCAGCGATACCGTCGGCTTCATCCGTGACTTGCCACACTCGTTGGTTGCCAGTTTCAAATCAACACTTGAAGAAACGCGTCAGGCTGAACTACTGCTTCACGTTGCCGACGCCAGCAGCCCTACCGTCTTCAATCAGATCAGTGCGGTCTACAGTGTCCTGACAGACCTGGGCATCGAGGAAAAAGATACTCTGTTGATACTCAACAAGATTGACGCCATTCGAGATCCAGCCACCTTGAATCGGGTCCTCGACCGCTACCCCAATGCAATCACGGTAAGTGCACGTAGTTCCAAAGGCCTGACACTGCTGACCGAAGCAGTCGGGGAAGCATTGGGGCGTGAATTTTTGGATCTTGAGATCGATGTTGATGCGACGGACGGGCGATTGCTTGCCTTTCTCGCAGCCAAAGGTGAAGTCGTTTCACAAACTTGCAATGAAACAACCATCACAGCTCGGGTGCGAATGCCCACCGGTGCGATGGGTCCGGTACACAAATCAGCACTCTCCATTCGACCTGCTGATGGCGATCCCATATGCTCCGACCAGGTTACTCCCGACGTGATTACTGCCGACCAGGTTACTCCCGACGTGGTTACTTCAGACGTGGCAACTGATTCAGCGGACCCCCACCATCGGGGTTCCACGAGTCCCGACGAAAACGATACCGATCCTCCGATGTCCAACGCCGACACGGAGCCGACAAGAGCGTCGACGACACA
>CAXGRW010000988.1:0-1731 GCA_964012125.1 uncultured Rhodopirellula sp. | reverse complement strand
CGCAAATGAGTTAAAGCCTCCTTATGCAGAAAAGCATGAGCGGATTCGAATTTGGGCCAATGGAAGATGGGAGTACTTTGTACCGACGCAACGATTCGGTCCGGGGGTTTCGTTCGCCCGTCAGCTTGCCGAGTTCTGGCCGGATGACACCATTGGTATCATCAAAGTCTCCATTGGTGGTACAGGGATTCGTGGTTTTGAAAAAGACTGGTCCCGGGAGCGGGCAAGTCTTACCTTTGATGGCGAGAAAGGATCGCTCTACAAGGATTTGATGAATGCAGTGACCGAAGCCAAAAGAATCTCGAAGCCCGAGTTTTGCGGTTTCTTTTGGAAGCAGGGGGGGGCTGATGGCACGAAAAAGGTTCTCGCAAATGAATACTATGAAACTTTCAAACAGCTGATCTCAGATCTGCGTTCGGATCTGGGCGTGCCGGATTTACCTGTGTTTGTGCCCAGCTACACGGACGACGACGGACTCATCAAGGCGTTCACGGCCAAACTGAGTGATGAAGACCGTGACACAATCAAGGAGCTGCAGGCGAAGGACGTGGCGGGAGAGGATCTGCGAGTCGAGGTGTTGCTGAAGTTCCTCAATGATGCGAGCCTTGCCAGACTCAGGCAGCTTTCCGGAAAACGGCCGTACATCGCGGGGGTTGTCGCGGCTCAGAATCGGGCTGGGCGTGAAATCTCCGAGGTCACGACTCTCTTTCCCGGCCAATTGCCCAAAGGGGCCGATGGAACACACTACACCGCTGAGGGTTACATCACGCTCGGAAAAATAACGGCAACGGCAGTCCAAAACTATTATCAGCAGAAACGGTAGCAGGTCGTGTTCGGATTTAAACGCGGTCTGAATCCCCTCGCAGCTGGCTCCGGAAATGTACTTGTTTCCAGCTGATACCGTGCTTCAATGGTTCACGGCTGTTGCGGGGCCAGTAATTCCAATTCGGCAAAAACGGGGCGGTGGTCGGACGCCAATGATTCTTCGATCACTTGGGTGCTCAGCAGACGAAAACGGTCGGCCTTGCGATAGAAAATGTAGTCGATACGCGACCTCGGATCTGTTGCAGGTGAGGTTGCGACCGGTACATCTTCGATGGCACATGTCCATTTTGCGAGTAGGGTCTTAACAGGTTCAGCCTCCGGTCTTGCGTTCATATCGCCCGCCAGAATTGTCGGCAACGAATCTTTGTCTCCTGCGAACAGCCGGTTGATTGCGTGGGCTTCTGCAACGCGGTCTTCGGGCACGTTGTGTTGGAAATGGGTGCTGATAAAACGCAGGCTTTGGTTGTCAGATGTGCGAACGGTTACGGCGATCGCACCACGCGGATAGGTTGTTCTTTCCGGAGTGCTCTCGGTGTAAGGCAAAGGTTGGATGTGAACATCAAGAATCGCATGACGCGTCAAAACTGCGTTGCCAAACAGTCCACCCTCATAATGCTGAGTTGGCCCAAAGCGAACAGCCATGCCGGTGAGTGCGGCAAGTCGCCGGGCTTGATGAACTCGCCCTGAACGCTTGACCCCGACATCAACTTCCTGCAAAGCAACGAAATCAGGACGTGTCTGATTGATCACCTTTGCCAAACGCTCTACGTCATAAATCCCGTCCGTGCCCTGCCCGTAGTGAATGTTGTAACAGAGTACACGGATCGTTTCGTTAGCCTTGCAATGGTCAGCAGTTAAGCTGATCGCGATCATTGATATTGCAAGACAAAGCGTGTGGCGCAGGGG
>CAXGRW010000987.1:0-1735 GCA_964012125.1 uncultured Rhodopirellula sp. | reverse complement strand
CTCGCGTTGGTCGGGTTCACGGGCGGAAAGATCAACATGGGTGCAGCGATGATCGCAGCAGTTTCTGTTGGACTATCGATCGATGGTTCTGTTCATTTCCTTGCGGGTTTTCAGCGCACGCGGCGTCGAAAGCACACCGCGCAAACGTCATCACGACACGCGGCGGGGAGGACGGGAGTCCCGATTTTGCTGGCAACAGCAGCCCTCATGGTTGGCTTCGGCGTGATGTCAACAAGCGACTTTGTGCCGACTGCAACTTTTGGAGCACTCGTCGCATCAACACTGGCCATCGGAACCGTCGTGAACTTGACTTTGCTGCCCGTATTTGTCGTCTGGGCATCTCCGGCCGCATCAGATTGAATGCCCCACCCCGGCACGAGGAATTCACCTATGGATCTCCGAACTGCGGGGCTAGCCGCATGCCGCCGCGTAACATTCAATACGCGGCCTCAAGCATCGAAAATGCTTGCCCAACCAACTTGCTGAACATGACTGCATTTTCCACATTTGATACGACGCCCCAATGACTCGGACTGGATGCGGACCATTGAACTGCAGTGGTCGCACTTGAACCTCAGAACCTGCTCAGCAGCGACCAAACCGTCAAGTTTCTTTTTGTCCAAGTCGGGGAACCCGATATCAATCGCAAGCAGGGTAGTCAATAAAGATTCGGTCAACTGGCCTGCATCCGCAATCCTATCAGCCAGGCACCGTACACTCTCTTCGAATACGTTGCGCACCAGACGTCCATTACCGAAATGCCGATCCCGCTCCTGATACAGGTAATGGAACCCAACGAGCAGACGGTATCTAGCATCACTGGGGATTGAATACTCATTCTGTAAACACAAGTGCTCAAATATTTGACCGAGCTGCAATGGTGTGTAGTCGTCGAAATCGATGGTTGTATTGACGCGTGACGAAAGTCCGGGATTCGATCGAATCAATTGCTTCATTTCATTGCTGTAACCCGCCAAAATCACAGCGACCGACTCACGATCATCCTCCATCCGTTTAAGCAGACATTGAACCGCTTCACGACCGTAAGCATCATCACCTGAGGAATCGACAAGACTATACGCCTCATCAATGAACAGAATCCCGTTCATCGCAGAATCACATAGTTCATTCGTCTTGGGAGCGGTTTGTCCGGCATACTCGGCAACCAATCCACTGCGATCTGTTTCAACCACATGCCCGCTAGTCAGGGTTCCCAAGGCACCAAGGATTTGTCCCACGATACGTGCAACCGTTGTTTTACCGGTTCCTGGGTTGCCCACAAAAGACATGTGCAGGCTGATCGGCATAGTACTCAGACCAGCATCACGCCGCTGTCCCTGCAAACGCAAAAAGTTGGTGTAACTTTTAACACGTTCTTTCACACTATCCAGACCGATCAATTCATCAAGCTCTTTCATCGCGACGCTGAGTCGCTGCTCGCGTTCAGCCTCGGACAAAGGCTCAGGCTGCTCTGCCTTGCCCCCTTTTTGCTGCTCCGATTTACTCTGCTTCGCTGTATTACTTTTCTTTTCAGTAACGCGATTTCCTTTTTCTGCCTTCGGTGCAAGTGGAGCCAACACCGATTGGGGATCCGCAGGATACAACGCCATGTCGATCTCGCGTTGCAGGGTGTGCAGCGCAACAGACTCTTCATCTAGCAGTTCGCCATCACACTTCGCGACCAAGTTCGCAAGACGCATGACAATGGTTTCAACATGGGATTTACTGTCCGCCA
>CAXGRW010000986.1:0-1742 GCA_964012125.1 uncultured Rhodopirellula sp. | reverse complement strand
GCACGCATGCAAGACGGAGATGTTCACCGCGCATTGACAAGTTTCAGGCTCGAATTGTTTTTGAACTTTTCGTGATCCAAACTTGTTTCCCGAATGCTGATGCTGTGGTCTGATGCAACCACGATGTGGTCCAACACAGCAATCCCAAGAATGGTTCCGGCCTCCGTTAATTGTTGAGTGACCATGATGTCTTCTTGGCTTGGCGATGGGTCACCACTGGGGTGATTATGAACCAGGATGACGGCTGATGCAGCATCACGAATTGCAGCGCGGAACACCTCTCGGGGGTGAACCAGGCTGGCATCGAGGGTGCCTACGGTGATCTGGTGACGGTTGATCGGTTTGTGCTTGGTATCCAAAGTGACAAGGTGAAACTCTTCTTGGACAGCCTCGTAGGCGAGGCGGGAAAATTGTTCACTGCAGTAGTCAATTGCCGCTCGCGTGCTGTTGATGGAACGCTGCCGTATTTTGGGTATGCGTTCCACCCGTGCAACACGCCTTCCCAATTCAATTCCAGCCATGATCTTTGCGTAATTGTTTCCTGTTGCCGCAGGACTGATGGCTTTGAGCTCAGTAAGGCTGCAGTGACTTAGTTCCGGAAGACGGGACGTGAAGCGGTTCGCGATTCGCTGGCCACCAGCAACTGCAGACTCGCCTGCAACGCCGGCGTGAATCAAGATGGCAAGCAGATCGGCATTCGATAATTCGCATGGCCCGTTACGCAGCAGTTTCTCGCGAGGTCTTTCTTCTATCGGACTCTGTTTGATCTGTAGTCCATCTACTTTGCGATCAATCCAGCGAAGCACCAGCGAGTCTCTTTGTGCAGGGTTCGACCACCGATAAAGGACACGTTTTTGTTTCAAAACTCGACGTAAAAGACCGTCATCGGCGAGTTGATGAATCGTTCGGGTGATGTAACCCGGAGACGTCTCTGAGCATCGAATCTTGGCATCGGATGTAGAAAAATCGTTCAAACCGATGAGAGACTTGACCACGGACTCAAGTCGTTTGCGTCGATCACGCTTCATAATCACTGCCCCTGCGATGTTGCCTGAATGGAAAGATGAAATCGCCAACTTGTGGCGATCCGTTCGCTCCCGCTGCCGTTCAACGCAAGGCTTGCAAGCGATGCTTGTGCAGTGATGGGAACCCAACTTCAGGGGCTGCGGCGTGAGTATAGCTCATTGGAGGACGGGAACTGTTTCGCTAAACCAGATTTTTTATCCTGAGTTTCCGCCGCCCATTTGAAAGCAAATGGCGTGTACTGAAACAGGAGGGGCCTGAACTGAAACAGTAGATTTACCCAGTCGCCAGATTTAATTGGTTAGCGGAATCACTCTGCTATCCGGTTCACATGAAATTAACTGTGGCGTGCTTGGGGTTTCCTACAACGCAGTTTCACGCGGGGTGGGAAGTGGCATTAGGCTGTTCAGCGCATCCTTGATAGCTACCTCTTGCCGCTCGCGATTCAGGAAAAAGTTGACATGCGTGTATCCACACTGCTGCAATAATTCCATTGCAGTTTCGTAACCATCCGACACGCGTTCGGCGACGTGGGCGTCGGCACCCAAGGTAATGGGGATGTCGCGCAGTTTCATCTCGGCCAGCATGGCTGGGAAAGGATTCATTTCCGAAATGGTTTTGTTGACACCGGACGTGTTGAGTTCCATGGCAACACCGGTCGCTGCGATTCGGTCCAACGTGGGCCGTATATCCTCCAGCATTTGGTCAGCATCCCAAGC
>CAXGRW010000985.1:0-1747 GCA_964012125.1 uncultured Rhodopirellula sp. | reverse complement strand
CCTTCCAAATGCTTTGCGAGCAGAACGAGCTTAAGATCGACGGTCTGACCAGCGAGTTCAGGCAACTCACGATCAAAAATCATGAGATCTACATTCTCGTCTGCACGCATTCGATTTAACACATCCAATCCGCGCCGACCGCGAATGCGCCGCAGTTTGTCTCCACTGTCAGCAATGGCTTGCAATTCGCTTAATGCGAAACGCGGCATGATCAACTGGTTGTCAAAAACGCCTGTTGATACAAGATCTGCAATGCGACCATCAATCACGACGCTCGTATCCAATACCAGAGGCTTGAAACCCTTCACCTCCCGGACAAACTCCACATAGGGAATCAAAAAGCGAAAGTCATCCTTGGTTTGCAACAAAACACTCGTACAGACGTAACACAACACCAACGCGATTACCAACTGAACCGTCAAGGGAGTGACATTGAAAGTCTGCTGAAGAAGGGGTGCCAGAGCAATTGAAAATACATACGTGAGAAGAACCCCGACAAGCACACCAAAGTAGACCGATGTGATCGTGTCAATTCGTTTTCGCGGTGCGTAAATATCACCGATCACGACCACCAACGCGAGCGACATTACACCCGTGAAAACCAGCCAGGGCATTGCTTCATTCGAGCTTGCCGTATTTAGCGACGCATTGATGATCGCTGACACGCCGCCTGCACACAGCAGAAACACGCAGCGGAGAATGATGAGATCCATCGTATAAACGCCCGATCTATCTGAAAACAATGAAATCGAGGCAGCAGTTTGGTGCCCAGCGGCGGATAAACAGTTCGCCGGAGATCCAATTTAGGTTAGTGACCGACCAGACTCCAGTGGTGTGCCCCAGTTTCCTGTCACTACCCAGAAGAGGTTTCTAGAACCTACCCCAACACTGCCGCCAAGGAACCAACGAAGCCCCATGAATAACCCGAAAGGCAGCGAGACTGCCCCTAACAACAATCCAAATCTTTGCCCCAGTGGACCCCCAGCAGCATGACCCGCCCCAACCACCAAAGCCCAACAACCAAGATCGTACGCGCCGAGGACGCGTCGATGCAAACATCGAATGCCCATTCAAAGCACCCGACCAGATACAACCGCTTTCAAAGCGACCTCTAGGGAGCGCCATCTACGGTCGTGATCGTTGGCTCCGCGACCGCTGGTGCAAGTTCTTCCACCCTCGGTTCGAAGGAGTGGGAAGTCATCATCGAATCGCCCAAAGTGAAAATCACAAAGAGCCCGACAAAGACAAACGAACCAATGAAAATGATCGCGTTGAATGGTTTATCCGCAAGCATGTGCATGAAAAATGCCATCACCAACACCGCTTTTACGGTCGCAATGAACATCACAGTCGCGACCTCGAAAGCTCCAAAATCAAAGCTAGCTTGGGCAACTGTGATGACTGTCAGAAACGTCAGTGCGAAGAACACCGCGAGTAAGGTTTGCACCGACATTGGGTGCGCGAAATCGTGACCATCAGCGGAGTGGCCATCTTCGGAGTGTGCGTGGGCGGACATGTTTCAACCAGTTTGCGTTCGTTTAGCGGGTTTCGGTTACCGGATCAGGTAAAGCAGTGGGAACAAGTAAATCCAGATCAAGTCGACAAGGTGCCAATACAGCCCTACGTAGTCGACAGGCCCGAAATACTGCCGGTTGAAGTCCTGGCGAACAGCTCGGACCAACAACCAGACCAACACACCGATTCCTGCAAGGATGTGGATGGCATGAATTCCTGTCATGCAGTAGTA
>CAXGRW010000984.1:0-1760 GCA_964012125.1 uncultured Rhodopirellula sp. | reverse complement strand
CAGACTGACCCCAACAGCCGGGCAGACTGACCCCAACAGCCGGGCAGACTGCATTACAGCAGGTCCGCCTGGCTTCTTGCCTCTAATTCTTTGACAACTTCCCGCACACGTTCTTCTGCGTGCTTGGGTGCTACCAACGTCGCGTCTTTGGTTTGCACGACGATCAGATCATCAACATCGATCGTTACAATTGTGTGCCCGGGCTGAGCATGGATGATCGTTCCCTGAGTATCGATTCCGAGATGCGATCCCACCACAGTGTTGCCTTGATCATCGGGTTGATGGAGTCGTGAGAGCGCCTGCCAACTCCCCACATCATCCCATGGAAAAGGTGCCTCAATCGTGACCACGTTGGGGTAATTTTCCATCACTGCATAGTCGATAGAAGTGCCGTTGATCGCAGTGAATTCCGTTTCAAGTGTTTCATTGAATCGATCTGTCCCCATCGCGTCTGCAATTTTCTCGATGTGCGAATGCATTTCGGGAACATTCTTTTTCAGGGCATCGAGAATGGTTGATGCACGCCACAGAAAGATTCCGCTGTTCCAATAGTAGGTGCCGGCAGCCACATATTCTTCCGCCGTGATTCGATCGGGCTTTTCACGAAACTTTTCAACTTGAAATGCGGCAACACTTGCCCCATCGATTTGCCCCGCTCTTTGAATGTATCCAAACGACTCAGCCGGATAAGTGGGCGGAATACCGAACGTAACGATCCGCGACGGATCTTGGTCAATCAATTCGCTACCGGCCGTGATTGCTTGCTGGAACTTTTCATGATCCTTGATAACGTGATCTGATGGCATCACCACCATGGTTCCGTGTGGATCGACTTTGGCGACCATGGCCGCGGCCAGACCGACACAAGGTGCTGTATCCCGTTTGCAAGGTTCACCCACCACATTCTGTCCGGGCAAATCGGGCAACTGCAACCGCACTGCATCGCTGAGGATTTTGTTGGTGATAATCAACTGCCGCTCAGCCGGCACCAGTTCCCCCAAGCGGTCCATTGTTGCCTGCAACATGCTGCGTTCACCAGACAATGCCAACAACTGTTTGGGCAACAATTTCCTGCTAGCTGGCCAGAACCGAGTTCCGCTACCACCTGCCATGACCACCGCGTGAAGCATGCTTGATTTCCTGCTTGAAAATATCCGACGAGATACCGCGTTAATCGGGGCAACCGCCAAGTAAAAGCAGCACCCGCGAGTCACTCGAACTGCGAAAAGCACTTGAATAGGTAATCACGCGTTCTGGTAGAACGCACAAATTCAATCAGTGCAACAGCCAGCCTAATCACTTCCAGATTTCGTACCAGAAGGTTTCCGTCCCGGTGACACGCTGTTCTTTTGAGAATCTTCATTGAGACGCTGCAGCAACAGGTCTCTCGCCTGCCGAAAGTCAGGAACATCCGGAGCCAGTTCGACGGCGGTTTCGAGCTGTTCGAGTGCTTTGTCCATCTCGCCGGCCAAATAAAGAGCCAAACCGTAGCGGTACTGTATCCCGGGATTTCCTGGCGCAAGTGCGGCATCTCTGGCGATCAAGGGTAATTCTTCCTGCCTGAGTTGCTCGATCCGCAACATGATACTTTCACGTTGCTGCGGTGCAGACTGCGGCAACACTCGTTCAAGCATGGAAGCCAAGTTGGTCCGAGGCCCCGTCATTTTTGGCTCGGTACGTATCGCAGTCTCATACGCTTCGATTGCATCCTGATACCGGCCTCTCCCCTCGCAAAGCATCGCCCACCCCATGTGGGCACC
>CAXGRW010000983.1:0-1772 GCA_964012125.1 uncultured Rhodopirellula sp. | reverse complement strand
TATCGATCATTGACGCTGGATCGATTTTGAACAGTTCCTGTTCGCGTTCAGACAACTTGCGTGTGAAAGCATTTCTGTTCGATGCAAACGCAATCAAGGTTCCATCAGGGCTGTAACTTCCCTCCGCGTCATATCCCTTTGCATTGGTCAGACGCTGATACCTCCCATCAGACAGTTCTTTTGCGTAGAGTTCATACTGATTGTCATAATCCCAAGCGTACCGCCGCTGCTTTCCGCTTTCGCGCAATTCGATCTCAACCTTCTGCTTGTTGCTTGCTTCAGGATCATCCTGAGTACTCGCAAAAAGAACTCGCTTGCCGGTTGGATGAATCCATGCACATGTCGTCTTTCCATGACCTTGCGAAACCTTTTCGATGTCGCCAGTCTCGAGGTCCGTGACATAGATTTGATAAAAAGGATTCGCCGCATCACGCTCACTCTGAAAAACCATCCTCGAGCCGTCAGCGCTAAAGTAACCCTCCCCCGCACGCCTTCCCTCAAACGTCAACTGGCGGGTTTTCGCCAACAGTGTTGATTCGTTTCCACCCTCTGCAGTGGACGCGTCATTCGCATCTTGCCCCCAGACAACCGTCGTCGGGCTGAAGGCGGCGAGTATCAGGACAGTTAGCTGGTGAGCGATCGAGACGTTACGCATTCGATTATCTTTACTATTGGCAGTGATGACACCGACAGACTGAGCTTCCGTTACCTAGAAAGATCTGATCTTTCAGAGAGCCCCGCAGTGCTGTTGGGAATGTTCAAGTTTTCTACGCTCGAATCGGTCGTTGGATCGAACGGAAGCAATTTTGGCCCCGCAATGCGGACGCCCGCAAAATTGACGGCCCTGATCTTACCGCGCCCAGATGACATGAGTACCGAGGACTTCCTGCATACAGAGTTCACCGAGCAGAAAGCTCGTGGCTTGCGAGTCCATGGGCACCACGTAAACAGATCAGCCCATCACTCCATCGAGCAAACAATTCAATCCGCTCGCCTTCTTCCTCAAAGAACCGCACCGTATTCACCTTATGGCGGATATCGTCCTTCACTAGCCCAAAAACCTCTCGGTATTCGGCCTCGGGAGCGACTCCATCATCTTCCTCATTATCTGGCCTGACCCGCACCGTCGCGTCAAATCGGAACACCTGCAGCCAGCCGGGACGTTGCACCGCGACGAGCCGCACGTTCCGCAACCGAGCCGTTCCGCCAAAAAATCCATTCTGAGTCAGATGTTTACGAATCGTCGTTTCCATCTCATGATCGCCGCACCAATCTTCCCACCGCTTACGGAGATGTTTAATGAATGCCAACATCAGTCAACCTTTCCACGTTCCGAACTTGCTTCCACCCAAAGCATGTTACAAGTCCGCAAAGGCCCTGATCCCCGGCATTCGGAACTCAATATTTCAGCACTTCACGTATTCGGTGCACTCTGAGCGAACTTAGCTCGATGCACTCCGAGCCGCGTAATCCAACTGACACCTACGGATAATCTGGTCAGATTCCTGCAGACAAGACCCACCCCACACGACTGCAAGAATCCAGCGTGGTACCAGAGATCACCCAATTAGCCGACCCCATGTCCCCAGTCAGCACCTTTTGAGCATTTGGTTTCAGGCAAGGCTTTTCAGCCTTCAATCCAGAAACTCAAAGCGTTGCCCCAGGCCGGCTCACAAATGGGTATGACTTTCAATGCCTTACTGAGGTATTTTTCGCGAGGGACGGGGATGATTCTCGATCACCTATTTATTCGGCAGATCAAAGTCACCACT
>CAXGRW010000982.1:0-1774 GCA_964012125.1 uncultured Rhodopirellula sp. | reverse complement strand
TCGCTGCACCAATCTTTGGTGTGAACACCGCTTCGAATTCGCCACTCACGCAATTCGTTAAGCATCTCGTTCTTGATGTGTTCGCTCGCAGGGTCGTCCCACAGGTTGGTTACTTCGTTGGGATCCGCGATCAGGTCGAATAACTGACCGTGGGGCTCGTCTAAAAAATGAACCAGCTTGTGAGTTTTGCTGCGCACCATGGTCATGAATTCGCACCCCGTCAGTACAGCGTCTTTGACTTGCTCGCAGAAAACATAGTCTCGGCCCGCGAAATCATCGGTTGTCGTGGGATCAAGAGCAGGATTTAGTGACTGGGCTTCCCAGTCATCTGGCGGCGTGATACCGGCCCACTCAAGGATGGTTGGGCCCAAGTCCATTTGTTGAACCATCGATGAGATCGCGCGCGAATCACCAAATTTGCCAGGCGCCCAGACAATCATCGGCACCCGAGTGATCTGTTCATACATCGTCCACTTCTGACTATGGCCGTGGTCGGTCAGGCAGTCACCGTGGTCACTGGTGAAGATCAAGATTGAGTTGTCGAGATAGCCTTTACGTTCCAAAGCATCAACGATCTCACCGACCTTTTCATCGATCATGGTGACATTCGCAAGATAATAGGCACGCTGCCGATGTCGTTGCTCGTGGCTAGGGTTCAAATCCATGATGACCGAATCATGGTCGATCTCCTGATTGTGAACACGCAGTTCCTTTAACGCTGGAGGCTGGTTTGCCAGTTCTTGTTCTGTCACTTCCAACAACGGGAGCTCTTTTTGCAGATAAGGTTCCGCATAGCGTGGGATAGGATCATAAGGTGGGTGTGGCCCTGGAAAGCCAATCTGCAGAAACAACGGTTTCATCTTGGGCTTATTCTCGATCCACCAAGTTGCCATGTCACCCACAAACACATCGGGATGAGTGTCCTCTGGCAGTTCCCATTCAAAAGCCCCCAGTGCTGCGTCGTAATCAGATCGCTTGCGATATTGTTCACGCTGTTGTTTGACCAAGCCCCGGTACCGCAGCGCCCGATCCCATTCATCAAAGAAGTAACGACCCTCCAAATAACGGTCTTTGTTCTCCACAACAAAGCGTTCATGGAACCCCAACTCGGTTTGAAACGGCCATGAATGCATCTTGCCGATGTTGGTGCAGTAGTAGCCCGAATCGTTCAAATGCTGAATCCAACTGCGACGCCACGAATCGGCGTTCTTCAAGATTCCGGTGGTGTGAGGATAGTATCCCTTAAACAGACTCGCACGCGCTGCCGCACACGATGCCGCCGTTACATGGCATTGCTCAAATGAAATACCCTCACGGACCAACCGATCCAAGTTGGGGGTGTCCATGTGGTCATAACCAAGGCCAGCGATGGTGTCGTACCGTTGCTGATCCGTGATGATGAAAATGATGTTGGGGCGATCATCATTGGGTTTCGCTTGGTGCACGAACATGGGCTTTGATCGGTCTCGCGGGCATGCTTGGTGTCGGAAGTCCGCCGGTGCCGCTTCCTCACGGATAATTTAAAGCTTCAAAGCCAATCCCAACAGCCGGCTGGCTGACAGCAAACTCTGCGAATGTGAATCACATGGGCAGCTTTGAAATCGGTGAAAACGCCGAGCAAGTATGAAAACACCCGCATGAACCTTATTACATACCGTCAACGTGGGGCAAACGTTTGGACTGGCTGACGCGGAAAATGTTGATTTCTGCACGTAATCGCAGCTTGGAAAGTTCGACAGCAAGAGGAGGAGGTTGTTCAAGCTTTAATGATCAT
>CAXGRW010000981.1:0-1787 GCA_964012125.1 uncultured Rhodopirellula sp. | reverse complement strand
TGTGACATTGTCAGTGGACTACCTACCGAAAAATTGTGGGATATCTCCCGATCCATCCGCAAGAATCCAGCATTGACCGAAGCATTCGAGACAGAATCACCAGAGCAATTATGGCAACGCATTGAAACAGACGATTCACTGAAAGAGATTGCGGGAGAACTGAGGGACTTTCTCAATCATTGGGGATTCCGATGTTCAGGTGAATTGATGCTGACCACCGCGTCTTATCAGGAAGCCCCTTCAACCTTACTTCCGGTGCTGGGCAGTTTTGTTCAACTGGAGGGCCCATCGCCTCGTGAGCACCTTGAGACCCAGCAGCTACTACGTGAAAAAACCACTCAACGCATCCTGAAGGAACTGAAATCGAGGTGGGCAATTCGCTTCCTGCCCTATCCAAGAAAGAGTCACATCGCAACCAGGTTGCTGCGTGCGACACAGCGCAGTGTTGCCTGCCGAGAACGGGCAAGACTGAAACAGGCATTGCTTTACAGCCGCGTTCGACGGATAGCTCTTGCCATAGGTGACAAGCTGACGCAACAAAATCACCTCCACCATCCCGATGACATTTTCTTTTTGAGCTACCGGGAAATCGAAGATCTCCTGGCCGGATCCTGCATGCTTCCCAACAGTACTCGCGAACTGGCTGCCCTGCGACGGTCCGAACTCGACGCCGTAAGTGAGTTCACTCCCCCAGATCGCCTTGAAATTCCGGCAGGCCAGTACTGGCAACCTGATAAGACGGCCCCCACGGATCGATGTGAAGATGAAGAGTGGAACAATGGCATCGGTGTCAGCGGTGGGCGGATCGTTGGCCGAGCCGTGGTGCTAACCAACCCAGATCAGTTTGCCAAAGTGGCCAAGGGCGACATTCTTGTGACTCGACAGACCGACCCTGGCTGGGGGCCGATCCTGTTTTTGGTGCGAGGACTGGTAATGGAACGTGGTGGCATGCTTTCACACGGGGCAATCTTGGCACGCGAATACGGCATACCAACCGCTGTTGCGATTCAGGATGCCACTAAACGCATCAAGACGGGTGACACCATCGAAGTCGACGGAGATCGCGGTCGTGTCAATATCTTATCCTGAGGACCTGCGGTCTTACCTGACCACCCGAGTGCTGACAGTGCCGATGCTGATGCTGATGCTGCTGTTGCTGTTGGCAGCATGGTTAACCTCACGCTCAGACCAGCCCTCAACTGCAGGCATCCAAACCCTGGTCATCGCAAACCTTCTGGTAATGTTTCGTCTGTGGGATGACTTGTCAGATCTTGCGACAGATCGCGTCACCAATCCCGACCGAATCCTGTGCCAAACCTCGCATCAGACTTCATTCCGCTGGACCTGCGGCATTCTTGGCATCACTTCCTTCAGCATACTGATGTTCAGCGATCCAAAGAGTGGAATTGGCTTTGTGTTACTCACAGGCTTTTACGCCATTTACTACAAACTGCCATGGCATTTATCGTGGCCTCGCCTGAGCTACCATTTGCTGATACTCAAATACCCATGTTTCATTGCCTTGATCAGCGTCTCTCAAAACGAAGCTCGCCCTCAAATTCATCTCATGGTGATGTTTGTGACTTATTTGATCTTGTGCATCTACGAAGTTGCCCACGACCCGAAACTGCGTGCTGATGGGTGGTGCCGAGTCATCGCTGGAATCGAACTGATCACTGCGGCCATCATCGCAGCATCAATTGCAAACTCACTGCTCTGATATTCTGACCCTCACCAGAAGCTATTCCAACCCGAGACACATCGATGAATTCCGTTACCAACAACGC
>CAXGRW010000980.1:0-1794 GCA_964012125.1 uncultured Rhodopirellula sp. | reverse complement strand
ACTCCTTTCCATCACCAGCGATACCACAAACGCCCGTGATGATTTGCTTCAGAATTGGCAGTGAATGATGCCTCCAGCAGCGACAGCAACCGGACAACCGCCGCGAAAATCCGATTCACAACACGACGGCCGAAAAACCAACAGCACAGACGACTGCAAGCAGAAGCACAAAAGCTGGTCGAAAGTCAAAAAGTTGTGTTTTGCAGCTTGGCTGAGTTTCATCTCAGTCGTGCTATTCCTCAATATCCGACTCTACACTGCATCTCCCTTAGCTGCTGACACCCAGCATCCCCCCAGCACGTTGCTGCTTCAACTGAATGCCAATCGAACAGCACTGGACGCAAACGCTGCGTCCCAAATGCAGCAATTTTTCCCTGAGGGTTATTACTTCAGCTATCTCTTCCATGGCCTGACTTGGGTTGAGTTAGCCATGCGAGACCCACAATATTCTGCTGAAGCGATTGAACAAGCAGAATGGTGTCTGGGCCACTTGGATTCCCCACAAGGCAAAGCACCCTTCTCAAAACAGTTGCCTCCAGATCACGGGATGTTCTATTCGGCCTGGAAGTGCCATTTGCTTGCTGGGATCGCAACGATCAACAAGGGTAAAGACAGGGCACAGGTTCAGCGTCTGCGGACAGAATGTGATGCATTGAGCAATGCGATTCAGAATTCGAGCACACCGTTCCTTCCCTCGTACACGGCATCTGCTTGGCCATGTGACTCAATCCCAGCCATACACGCACTCTCGACCTATGATCGCCTTTCAAATGAAGGTCGCTACAGAGATTTGATCGCAGGCTGGCTGACCGCCGCAGCACGCCGCCTCGATCCGGAAACCGGTTTGCTGCCGCATACCGCTGACGCAAACGATGGCCGTAAGGTCAGTGTTGCACGAGCAACCTCACAAGTAATCATGCTGCGTTTGTTACCGGACATCGACGCGACGTTCGCGAGGGATCAATACAGTCTCTTCCGCGAAAGGTTCTTTACGACTTTTCTTGGCGCACCCTGCGTGCTTGAATACCCGTCAGGCATTTCAGGATCTGGCGATATTGACAGTGGACCGCTCATTTTTGGCCGCAGTCTGTCGGCCACTGTATTGATGATGGGCGTTGCCCAGATTTATGGTGACATGGAATTCGCAAATGCCATTGGACAAGCTGGTGAAACCGCCGGACTTCCTTGGACATCGGCAGAGCAGAAACACTACATGGCCGGCGTACTTCCGATTGGCGACATCATGGTTGCCTATGCTCACGTAGCACGCCCCTGGTTTTCAAGTGATCAACATCATCCTGAAACGGAATATCCCGTTGCTCCAAGTTGGCGTATGGCAGCCCACTGTTTCTTGCTACTGATTTTTCTACCGCTAGCCTTGCCGCTGTCACGCCGATATTTACGAAAATCGGCTGGCCAGATCGCGCCAACACATCATTAACCAAGCCACGTCGTTATTCCTTTCACTCAGCGGTGAATTTCAAACCACCTTCCGGCGTTCAGCAAAACCCAGCTTCAATCGAAACCACTCACGACAAGCCTTACTTCATCACCCGAGGTGAGTGGCTTGAGTGTGCGCAAAGGATTAGACTGCCAAGGTTCCGCCGCACGATCGGTTCGTCGGTATGGGCTTTCCTACACCCTCCTTGAGAAACAGACAATGAAAAGTGCACGCCTTCTGTGCGTTGGCCTTTGTGCTGCGTTGATTTTCTGCACCGCAGCAAATAGTCGCGGTGACATCAAATTACCGACCATTTTGGACAGTCACATGGTCCTGCAGCGTGACGTCCCCCT
>CAXGRW010000979.1:0-1799 GCA_964012125.1 uncultured Rhodopirellula sp. | reverse complement strand
CGGAAAAGTGGTTGTGGGTCAGGTTGTCAATTATGGCGGTGGCGGCATGTCAGTCAGGACGAATCAAATGGAACCTTGGAAGCTGACCAAAATCGAAGAAGACAGCGTCGAGCAGATCAGTCCCTCAACGACGTCACTCATGCCGGCAGGCCTGCTCGATACGTTGAACAGACAGGAAATCTTCGACCTTCTTGGATGGCTCGCTGAGCAGTAACCCGCACAAAGCAGGTGGACTCAGCTTCACAAACCCACAAGGACCGATGTAACCGATGCCCGGGAACGCAAGCCCCCCCTGCGGCACGACGTCCCATCAAACACGCCACTCATCAATCTGGGATTACTTCCCCAGGCTCAATGTCCTCTCCTTCCCAGTTGGCGACACCATCTTCATAGACAAGTATTCGCTTAACGCTGCCTGCGACCGGCTTCTTATTGAGCTTGGGAAGCTGTTTTCGCAACGCCGTTTTCTCTGCCAAGTACCGAGACTCGTCAGCCAGATTGGTGAACTCATGTGGATCTTTCAACATGTCGTAAAGTTCTTCCGAACCATCGGCATACCGAATGTATCGCCACCGCTCGGTGCGCAAACCATGGTTGTCACGATTGTCCGTCGTAATGGCAGGACGTTTTCTTGGTGCGTTTGCATCCTGTAGTTGAGGAATCAGGCTGAGGCCTTCCAGATCAGCTGGGACTTCAATTTCACACAAATCGCAGAGAGTGGGATACATGTCCAACAGCTCTGCCGGTCGACTCGATTTTTGCCCAGCACTGACACCGGGGCCCGCAAAAATCAGGGGAACACGAGCGGATCGATCCCACAACGAATTCTTTCCAGTGATCTGCTTTTCACCCAAATGATAGCCGTGGTCTGACCAAAGGACGACAATGGTGTCATCAGCCAGGTCGTTTCGTTCCAGCGCGTCGAGAACACGTCCCACCTGACTGTCAACAAAACTCACACTTGCGAGATAAGCCTGGACAATTTTAATTTGTTCACCTTCCTGCAGAAGAAACTTCTGACGCGGCTCTGGCAGTTTCCAGTGGAGGTACCAACTGAAGCGAGGTGTGTCGCTTCGATCATCCAAAAGCATGCGGGGAAGAACAACCTCGTCTTCCGGATACAAATCAAACCACTTTTGTGTTGCAAGCAACGGCACGTGAGGGAGAGAAAAACCCACTGCCATGAAAAACGGATCTTCTGGTTTTTGATCAAGTTGCTCCACTGCCCAGCTCGCCGTTTTCCAATCTTTGTGATCCGATTCTTTGTAAGGATAAACAGCCCAGTCCATGCCGCGGCCACCGCGGGGAGTCGCCACACGTTTCTCCTTGGGTCGCAATCCGGGTTCTGTCTCGCCAACCACGTCAAACTCTTTTACCCCTGATTGATTCCATCCTTTACCGTGGTAAATCTTTCCCACGGTGTAGGTTGTATACCCGGATCTCGAAAAATGCTGTGGTAACGTGACAAGCTCCTTCAAGTCATCCACTGTGCGAAACCATGGAGCAAGGGCATACACTCCCGTGGTGGAGGGCCGCAAGCCAGTCATCACACTGGTGCGTGAGGGGTTACAAATAGGGGCCTGGCAATGAGCATTGGTAAACAAGGTCCCCCTTTTTGCTAACGCATCCATATTCGGTGTCTTCACCTGCGGGTGACTCTCCAGACAGCCCACCCAGTCATTGAGATCGTCGATCGCGATGAACAGCACGTTAGGAGAATCTGCATGACTACTGGCACCGTTAGACAGCAACAAAAACGCAACAAGCAGAATGTATTTCATGGTTCAATCGCGATAAGA
>CAXGRW010000978.1:0-1800 GCA_964012125.1 uncultured Rhodopirellula sp. | reverse complement strand
AGGGTCCGGATAGCAGGAAAGGAAAAAGCTGGAAAAATTGCCGAGCCAGATCAACAAGCAAGTATCTCTTACGAATTTGATTTACCCGCTGGACCGACTGAGTTGCAAACGTGGCTCACAACGCCTGATGGAAAGACTCACGGCGCCTACTTTGTGACTGTCGAACGGTTAAAGAATTCAACTGCAACCGTTCCCTCCTTGCTGTGGACCCAATATGGCCTGTCGAACGATACACTTAAAATCTCCGTTCATACGGATGCTGATCCATTGAATCCCGTCGAAGCCGAGGCCGAGTTGTGGTTAAAGCAAAACGGAACGTGGATCAAAACCAGGGCTGCAGAGATTGATCCTTTGACCGCCATGGCAGTGTTCAGGATTGACGATTGGCAACAGAGCTCGAATGTTCCGTACCAAGTGAGGTCAGGTAAGAGCAGTTTGCAGGGCCTCATTCGCGCAAATCCTACGAAGAAACCGGTTTTGAATTTAATGGTGGTCGCTTGTGTCAATGACAAGTGGTTTCCCTATGAAGCGGCCGTCAAGCAGATGATTGACCAGGACCCTGACCTTGTCTTTTTTGCCGGTGACCAGATTTATGAGAGCAATGCGGGCGGCGAGGTGGTGTTGTGTGAACAGGACTCGGAAGTGCCTGAAGCGATGGCAAACTATCTTGCCAAATGGCGAAAGTTCGGTCTCACTTTTCGCGATCTACTCAAAGATCGACCCTCAATCATGATCACAGATGATCATGATGTTTATGCGAGCGATCTGTGGGGCGATGGTGGGCGGCGGATGACAGGATCGCGGACAACCGGCGGGTATCCGATGCACCCAAATTGGGTCAATGCGGTTGAAGCTACGCAAACGTGGCACCTGCCAGATGCCGCAGCGAAAGGGCCGTGGGGCGATGGGATCAATGCATACTTCACGTCGCTGAACTATGGGGGAGTCAGCTTTGCAATTCTCGAAGATCGTAAATTCAAATCACCACCGTCACTGGTTGTGAAAGAAGCCGTGAATGATCCTTTATCAAAACGCCCCAATCGCACGCCCGAAGTTATCATGGACCCGGCGTTTGACGTGTCTCTGCTAGATAACCCAGAACTGCAGTTGCTGGGGGAAACCCAAGAGGCTTTTGTTCGAGACTGGGCCGCACAGGTTGCTGCGAGCAAGAGATTGGCTGCCGTGCTGTCTCAGTCACCGTTTGTGAATATTGGAAACTATGATGTTCGATACGGTGACATGGATGCGAACGGCTGGCCACAGACTGCCCGCAATCGGGCGTTGAAAGCGATCGCTCCGTCAAAAGCAGTCATGTTGTCGGGTGATATCCATTTCGGAACATTGCATCAACATGGGATCAGTGATTGGGGCGATGGCCCTTGGGGATATTCGGTGCCGGCATTCGCATCCAAACAGAATCGCAAATGGGGACCCGCTGTTCCCGCACAGGGAAGAGAAGTACCCGGAATGGCGGGAACCGGAAACCACCATGATCGGTTTGGGAACAAGCTTACGGTCGCCGCTACCGCGCCAGGTGCCAACGGTTATGGAATGGTAAGGTTTGATAAAACGAAAATGACGATTGTCTGCGAACTGCACAGCATGGATGCAGAGCGTCAGCCGGACGGAAAGATGATCCCCGGGTGGCCCCTACAGATTGATGTAACGCACGACTAGCAGGTCGGTGCGGTCAGCCTGTTGACTTGTCAGAGTGGCGATCGAGTGAAGCGTGCCTGCGGGTACCATATTTGTTGCAGTCCAGTTGGTTAATGTTGCGAGAAAGAAAAATGAAACGATTCA
>CAXGRW010000977.1:0-1801 GCA_964012125.1 uncultured Rhodopirellula sp. | reverse complement strand
AGATCTGCGGCTTGGCAGAGTTCAGTAAAATCGGAAAAAGAACCCGGCATCGCAATCGAGGCGCGTACGCCGTGCCCCCGCAAATTCTCGTAAATCCAGTCCCGGTAGGGGCCGTCACCAATGAACCAAAGACGCAAGTCAGGGTAGCGGTTGATAAGGTGCGGGGCTGCGTTCACCAACAAGTTGATTCCGCCGTCACGGGTCATGGGTGAAGTACACAGCAAGACAGGAGTTTGTTCTGACGTAATCAAGTCGGAGTTCACGCTGCCGAGTGCTTCCCGCGCTAGCTGGCGAGTGAGTGCAGTCCGTGCAGGAAAGGTGGGGAAGCCTTTATTGATCCGATGCACCCGCTCACGAACGAAACCCTCAGCGATAAGTTCACGTTGGTTGATTCCACCATCAGCCACAATCGCATCAGCATTCTTGGCGACATTGCAGCTTCGCTTCGCAGCACGACTGGTTTTCCACCAGTTGGGGTCTGAAGCTTCACCCCAGCCACCGCAGCGCAACACAACTGGAATGCCGAGTTGTTTGCCGACCTCAGTAACGGCGATCGCTTCTTCACGGATTGCATCAACCAGCAGAGCATCAAAACTCTTTGCGTGTTGCTGTAACCAGGAGGTGAGGTGTTTTAGATAACGCCCGATCGACCAGTCGCTTCGCGGAGCCGCCGCGGGGCGATGAACAGGAATCTCGCGAACGACCAATTCTTCTGGCCAGGAAGATGCATATCGGGGAGTGAGAACCTCGATGTGCATCCCACCTCGACGAATCGCGCATGCCAGTTCAGTGAGAAAACAGGCCGAGTCTGATGAACCATGTGGCCAAAATCTGCGACCGATCAGCAGGACTCGTAGTGAACGTTTCACGCCTCTGATTCCGCAGCAGTGGCCTCGATCTCTGCTGGCGACAGCACAGCGAGATAAGGCAGGTTCCGGTACATGTCCAAGTAATCTAAACCGTAGCCGACGACAAACTCATCAGGGATTTCAAATGCCACAAAATCTGGACGCATTTCGACGGAGTGTTGTGTGAGTTTGTGGAGCAGAACCGCTGTCTTGACCGATGTGGCACCTTGCTCAAGCATCACACCACTCACTCGGTCCAGCGTTTTGCCCGTGTCGAAAATATCATCAACAAGCAGTACATCGCGACCTTTGACATCAATCATCATGGCCGCGTCCACGTGGATTTGGCCTGAGGTGGTCCCGCCGCGGTAACTCGAAGCTTGCACCACACCAACTCGCTGCGGCATCGACAAGCGACGGATTAAATCTGCAAAAAGGACCAAGCTGCCAGTCATGATGGCGATCACTGTCAGCGGACGCGGGCCGTAATGGTTGTCAATTTCAGAAGCAAGCTTCTGAACACCGGAATGCAATTCGGCTTCGCTGAGCAAGGTCCGCATTTTGGCTCCGTTAGTTTTTCTCTCGTGAATCGTGGTTCGGCACGCCGTAGCCTGCACATAATTTTAGTGGCTGGCAAACTGGGTGGTTTGCGTCGTGTCTGCTCACAATCCGAATTGCAACGAATGTTAGCTCTGAAATTGGCCGATCAAACCACCTAGGCGGATTTAGCGAAAAAATACGCTGACTGCCATTCTCGTTGGGGCAGCACCTCCAGTCCACTGTGGGTGCATCATATCGCATTTCCTGGTGATTGAACGCATGACTAATTTCCAGCAACTTGCCACCGTACGGACGCGGTTTCTCCAGTGGCTCCAGAATGCTGACCAGCATTCTGAGGAACTGGGACCCGATGGATCGTTGATCCATCGCGAAAGCATGCTGATTCGTGATGA
>CAXGRW010000976.1:0-1803 GCA_964012125.1 uncultured Rhodopirellula sp. | reverse complement strand
ACTGTTGACACCACACAAGTGGTCGGTTGCTTGTGTCGTGGTAGGGTGTGTTTGCGATTTGCCGACGCCGGTACCCATAGCGAATAAGCCACATAAAAAAGACGACTGTCCTGCCAAGGAATTTGATCATCGTGAATCAATCATTCGCCTCACTGCCATTCGCCACACTGCTCATTTCGGGTTTGCTTATGCAGGCATTGGAAAATTCATCGGCGACAGCCAATGACGAAATCTTTTGCGTGACAACGAAAATATTTGTGGGTGAAGAAATCGATCCAGTCTCGGAGCATCAGATCCTGTTTGACCAGGGCTTGGTTTATGATGTTCCCGTCATCAACCGTCGGTTCATTACGATTTTTGATCCGGCCCAGAAACGGGTCACGCTATTGGACCGTGACACGCAGGTGCAGACTTCGGTCAGCACCGATGATCTGATCAAGATCACTGCTCAAGCGAGAGCCGCCGTTGTTGATGATGAGCAGAAGAAGAAACTCGGGATGGAAGCTGAGGTTGAAAAAATTGATCAAGGTGCCGCTTACGCGATCAAATTTGCCAATCTGGAATACCGTGCAACCACCCAACGCCCTGAAAGTCCGAAGGTCGCTGCAGAGTATGCGATCTTTGTTGATCTTGCTTCCCGACTGAATCTCGTTCGGCGGCTTGGACCGCCACCCTTTGGACGGATGAGTTTGCATCAGAAGATTGCTGCAAATGGTGAACTGCCGCTCGAGCTGACTCTGACAATCACGGGCAGTAAGCAGAGCGAACAATATCGGTCGACTCACTCAATTGGTGAGGTTGCTGACTCTGAACGTCAAATGATCAATGAAGTTCGAGGCTACTTGGCGTTGTATCGGCAAGTGGAGCTGAGAGCATTTCCGAAGTAGGGAAACCAGGCGAGCGGCCAGTCTTTTGGCTGCGTTACTTTTTCTTTTGTTGCTGGCGTTGCTTTGCCTGCGATCGACGTTGAATGATGCCAGCAAGTTTCTTTTGCTCCGCAGCTAACACTTCAGGTTTGATTTTCGCTGGTTGCACTTCTGTTAAGTCGACCGTGTCTTCGGGTTGAAGGGCCCTCAATTGGAGATTGCGATACCAAACAGGGTCTCCGTGATCTTGTAGGCTGAGGTGTGCACCGCGGGCGTCCAAATTACCTCCGCGTTGCTTGAGCATCTCAACTTGGGATGCCCATTTGGGGTTTTGGTAGTCGAGGTGGATGACCTTTTCACCGTTCAGCCAATGTTGAACGATCGTTCCTTTGCAAACAATGCGGCCCGTGTTCCACTGCCCGACTGGCTTGGTGTTGTCTCGCGAGGGTGGCACACAAAAGTAGAGTGATGCCGCGCTGGTGCGAGGGTTTTTTCCGTCGGGATGTACGTCGTTGTCCAGAATCTGGTACTCGTATTGTGTAGGGCGATAGTAGACGCCGCTGTTGCTGCCCTTGCCCACCTTCCATTCAAACTTGAGCTCGAAATCATTGGGCACTTTTTTGCCCATGTAGATAAGGCTGCCGCCTTTGCCCTGCCGGGAGATGATGCCCGCTTTGATTTGCCAGTTACCATTATGTTTCCAGTCATCAAGCGTGTCTCCTTTGCTTAACGTTTCGAAGACGCCTTTACCCTGAGATGACTTAGTCAAGTCTTTTTCGCCAGCAGTAGCGGCCGCTGGATTCGCAATACTTGATAAGCACAACAGGGCGAATACAGGCAGGCAGCGGAGAGCGAGATGAAGAGAACGTACGGTCTGATGGCATGGGCGTGGACGGAAATTCAAGTGCATGACTGGTTGGATCCCGAGTGAGTTGAT
>CAXGRW010000975.1:0-1804 GCA_964012125.1 uncultured Rhodopirellula sp. | reverse complement strand
CAGACATTGCCGAACTGGTTGATCACGAAAAGATTAAACACGAGCATCTGATTCGTGAGCGTTGAAACCGGGGAGGCGTTGAAACTGGGGATAAATCCGCGCAGAATGGTGATCGCTCCAATGGAGATTTAACGGTGCTGGGAATCCCTCTTTTACTTGTCGCGGTCAGTGTTACCCTTGCGGGGATCCATCAATGAGATCCGCGTGGGAAGCGTCATCGCCTATTATGTTTCGCAGCAGGATCCTGACGATCTTGATACCCGTGGTAGCCAAGAATCAATTTCAATGTGATCATGGATGCATTCCCGATCATGCCTGTGTTTTTAAGACTTAGTGGGAATGGAATTCGCAACGGACTGCGATGGAATTGAACTGCGATGGAATTGAGCGGCGAGAAAGCCTGCGTCGGTTCAAGCCCGCGTGAACATTATTAAGCTTTGTGATAACAAGGCAGCCAGTTGCATGGGAAAGTTAGAGAACTCGCGAGTGAATTCATCGGAATTGAAGTCGTTGGTCGAGGTTGCATACGATGCCGACCTAACGCAGCAATGCGGCACAGTGTTGGTTAATGCGCTCGTAGAGCATTTAGGGCGTGTGCAAAGTGGGCAAGGACCGGTTCAACACTGGCGGGACCCTGAGGATAACATCGCCGAGGCTATCCGCTGGCTTGAGGCAGCGGAATTTTCGGATAGCAAAAGTGTCGTGTCCAAGTTTCAAGAGCTTGTGCAACTGAGTCTGTTGCGAGGGCAGAACCTGAATCACCCGCGTTGTGTGGGTCACCAAGTACCTGCACCATTGCCTCTTGTTGGCCTGTTTGATGCCGTTACCACAATGACGAATCAGGTTCAGGGTGTTTACGAAATGGGCCCGTGGGGGATCGCGGCTGAACGAGCTGTGATCCAGCAGGTTGGAAAGCAGATTGGATACCAGGACGAAGAGTTCGGCGGTTTGGTCACCTCGGGTGGCAGTCTTGGAAATCTTACAGCCTTATTGGCTGCTCGTAATGAAGCATGCCCGTGGATCTGGAATGAGGGAAATCGGCCATGCGAATCCAGTGAGCAGTGGTTGGGCAGTGATTCACGCGGGGGAATGTCACAACGGGCGCAACATGCGAGTCGTCCGGATGTGACTTCGCCGCCAGCAAGAAGTGTGAATCGGTCTCAAATGCCCGTGTTGATCGTGCAAGGCGATGCACATTACTGCATTGACCGTGCCGCCGGCGTGATGGGAATAGGGCAGTCGCAGGTAATGCGTGTTCCGTTGGATGGGCATCGCCGTATGGATGTCGCTGTGTTGGAACAGATGTTGACAGATTTGACTGAACAGCAGGTTCCCATCATTGCGGTGGTTGCCGTGGCCTGTACTACTGCTGTGGGGGCGTTCGATCCGCTTGAAACCATCGCGGACATTTGTGAACGGCATCAAGTATGGTTACATGTCGATGCTGCTCACGGTGGTGCGGTATGTCTTAGTCAAAAACACCGCCATCTGGTAAAAGGTCTGGAGCGGGCCGACAGTGTTGTGTTTGATGCGCACAAAATGATGTTTGTGCCTGCCGTGTGTGCATTGGTGTTCTATCGGAATAAGAAAAACAGGTTCCGTGCTTTTGAGCAAAAAGCACCGTATCTGTTTGATCCTTCAGCACCCGACATGTCTGAATATGACAATGGAGTGGTGACGTTTGAATGCACGAAGCGATCCGCAGCACTCGGTCTTTGGGGAGCATTGTGTATTTTTGGCTTTGAACTGTTCGAACAGTTAGTTGACCGCGTGTTCCTTGTCGCTCAGCATTTGTTCCACTTGC
>CAXGRW010000974.1:0-1814 GCA_964012125.1 uncultured Rhodopirellula sp. | reverse complement strand
ACAACGCGCCGAGAAGTATCGGATGTGCACTTAGTCGAATCGTTGCTTTACCCTTCGAAAGTGATTCACAAAGACTACGAAACCAAATCAATCCTAACCACGAGTGGAGAAGTGGTTGTCGGACTCATTAGCGATGAGAATGAGAAAACACTTACAGTACGGTCCGCGAGCGATCTGGAGCGAACTCGCATTGTCTCAAACGACGACATCGAGGCGATCAAGACAAACAGTCAATCAGTGATGCCCGAAGGTTTGGTCGCGACGATTGGCAACCTCCGAGACTTTCTTGATCTAACTCTTTACTTGATTGAAGTCGCCGAAGGAGGAAAACTTCGCGCAGAGAAGCTGATGCCAGAACCTGAGCAGCTCGAGTTCAAGGACGACACGCTGGACTTGGATCACGCAGGCATTATCGGCAAATTCCGTACACGGGACTTTGAAACTGGCAAAGGCATTTTTCACGGCTACTGCTTCAACTGCCATGGTGACGATGGCAATTCACCGTCGCTTCCCACGGCTCGGGCTTTCGGCACAGACAAAATGCGTTTTGGCTCAGACCCTTTCCAGATGTTCATGACGTTGTCAAAAGGCAAGGGCCTTATGGCTGCAATGCGACACCTAACGCCCAAGGAGCGTTATCAAGTTGTGCATTACGTTCGTGAACAATTCATGAAGCCTTCCAATCCCGACTATTTCAAAGTTGACAAGGAATACCTGCAAAGTCTTCCTAAGGGCACACGAAATGGTTCTGAGCAGCCTGTAATCAACCGTGATCGTGGCAGCACCTTGGCCTCACAACTGGGACGCGAATTTAGCAGCGTGCTGAACGTCACCCTCGGTAGCACCACGATTTCCTATGACCTGCACTCCATGGATCAGGCAGGCATTTGGGATGGTGGACTTGACCTCACGCAAACGCAACACATCCGAGACCGTGGCGAAGGCACAGTCACGCCCGCTGGTGAAGCAATCGAGGCCTTTTCTGGCTGGGCATGGGGGCATGATGGCTCGCTCGATTACCCGCGGGGAGATCTGTTACCACGCGGCCCCATGCCGCAGCACTGGATGAACTATCACGGACATTACAACCACGGACAGCGAGTTATATTGAGCTACTCGATTGATGAGCGGCCCATTCTTGAAGCCCCGGCACAAACGACTCACGGGCTCACACACACCATGCAAATCATGTCTGGCGTGCCGCTAGTCCTATCAGTCGGGCAAGAACAAACCACACTCGATACCTCAACTAAGCGATCAGTCCACAATTCGATCGGTTCTGTCGCTAAGGGATGGGACTCGATCAGGCCGGCGGCAGGAAGCGTGACCAGCAGGCAAGTCAGTCCAGCTGAAAAGTGTTTCATCATCAGCTACCAACATGAAAAAGCTCGAATTGCAAATTACACAGCCGCCGCAATCACGGGCGACACGGACGGTCTAAAGTGGGAGATCGACAAAAAAAATCGCCTGTGCCTGAAGATTCCCGAGGATAAAAAGACCCGCAACATCACGATTCACCGATCACAAGGTAAGGATAAAACGTCGCTGAAAAAGTGGCTTGCATCGGTTCAAGCTGTCCCACTCAAAGACCATGTAACTGCTTCTGACCTTATCTCCGGTGGTCCATTACGCTGGCCTGAAATCCTGCACACGGTCGGCTACCAGGGATTGGAGCAAACTGGATATGCACTGGATACCCTAACGCTTCCCGAATCGAATCCTTGGAACAGTTGGTTTCGCACATCAGCGCTCGACTTCTTCCCCGATGGTCGAATGGCGTTATCGACTTACGGGGGTGACCTATGGATTGCCTC
>CAXGRW010000973.1:0-1822 GCA_964012125.1 uncultured Rhodopirellula sp. | reverse complement strand
TGATGCCGGCACCGCATCCCAAAATTAGCTTGGCGGATAAATTGGAAGTGACGAGATTTCTGAGCGGTGCAGGGGCCGACATTACAGAACTCAATACGGTTCGTAAACATCTCAGTCGTATCAAAGGCGGTGGTCTGCTCATGGCTTGTCAAGCAGCAGAACTGATCACCTTGGTGCTTTCGGATGTGTTGGGCGACCCCCTCGACTTGATCGCTTCAGGGCCAACGGTGATCGATTCGTCGACGCCAGATCAGGCGCTTAGGGTTTTGGAAGCGTACGACCTCAAAAAATGTTTGCCTGAGTCTGTGTACCAGGCATTGCGAATCGAAATGGATGGTGCACCAAGCGAACTTCAGCTGCACGCCAAAGCCGCCGAGGTTTGTCGACACACGACACTCGTGATTGGCAACAATGCCGTCGCTGTTGATGAGGCCGGGATTATGGCTGAGCGACGAGGGTACAACCATGCCATGCAATCTGCACGACAATGCGAGGGATCAGCCGAAGACGTTGGCCGTCGATTGGCCGAAATGGCGATCCATATGTTGCGTGCTGAGCAGGCGACGCATCACAACGATTGTCTGATCACGGGCGGGGAGCCGGTAGTCAAGCTGGCACCCGAGGCGATTCGTGGACTTGGAGGTCGCAATCAGCAATTGATCCTGAGCGCCTACCAAACTTTGCTGGCTAGCGATTTGTCAGAACAAGAATGGCAAGGTCTATGCTTGTTATCTGGTGGAACAGATGGTGAAGATGGCCCCACAGATGCCGCAGGTGCAATTCTCGATAATGAAGTTCATCAAAACGCACGCAGGCAACAACTGAACCCAGGCGAATATCTACAACGAAATGACGCCTATCATTTCTTCGAGCAGACTGGTGGCCTGCTCATCACAGGGCCGACCGGAACTAATGTTTGTGATGTACGCGTGGTGGTTGTCACCCCGATGACCTGATTTTAAACGTCGGAAAGGTCAGGTCCTGTCTGCCACGGGATTGAGGCCGAGCGGGTTAAAAGTGTGGTTTTAGGAATTTCGGACCCCAAAATCAGCAAAACGGAGCTGTGGTTCGATCGAAACGCCCCTTAACGACGGCTTTTTCTGGCTTTTGGCCATCATGCGACAATTGGCTGCAGTGAACATCGCTCTTCGTTCCATCGCAGTGTTTCCCTAGAATATCTCGCTATCACTCCAGTGGAAGGAAGATTCGATGCGCGTTCAGCTACGTTTTTTGGTGGGTTCTTGTTTTCTGTTCTTGGCCCTTTACGGTTTTTACACTGCCTATGGGGATCCGCCCAAGGCTTTGTCGTTACCGAATGTTGACGTGATTCCGCTACCTGCGGTGCCACCTGCAGGAGAGACAGAGCTAGAAGACTCCGAGGCATTTCGGGCGATTCGCGCTGCGGCCGAGGGGCGAGTGTCGGAAAATCAGGTCACCGACCCGATTTTAGGAGATGTGATGCAGGCGATTGCCGAGCGTCATCGCGAAATGGGACTGGACCTCGATTGGGATCGCGAAACGATTGCCACCGGGGTTGCGGAGGATATTTCGGCCGGTAGAAGCCTGCATCTACCGAGGTCCGAAAATGCGAAGGCCGCTGAACAACTGCTCAAGGCGAGTCGCTTGTTGGAAAATGTTCCGAAACGGTCAGGCGACACAACTGATGCCTCCCGCGAGGAGTTGGTGAACCGGATGAGGGCGGAGGCAGTAAAGTTATTATCCGAGTAGACTATTACGCGTTCTAGATCCTACACACTCTGACCCAACACACTCTCTTGGTTCGAAAGCCCACATTGAAATTGAAGAGCCCAGCGGGAATCGC
>CAXGRW010000972.1:0-1830 GCA_964012125.1 uncultured Rhodopirellula sp. | reverse complement strand
GGCGATGACTTGAATGACTTCAAAGCCATCGATGCGGAAATCGCGAGGCTCAAAAAGGAAGCAAGCGATTGGAAGAACTCAGCGATGGCCAAGCTGCGAGTAGCAGCCAATGAAAAGGCAACGGAATACTTGATTGCCAGCACGGAATTTGGGGTAGCTGATTCTCTGGTTCGGATTGCTGAAGTCGCGGATCGGTACGGTCTGCATCCGCGAATCCTGCACCACTGTCGGCGACATCTCGAGTTCAATCAGCAGCATGCAGTATTCAAACCGTGGCATCAGATCCAACAGAGCTACTCGGACACAGCACTCAAGGCAGATGCCATACAGAAGATTTATGGTCCACTCTTTGCCGCTGCTGTGGGTGACAAGACTGTCAAGGAATCACCGGACGTTGATCCCATGCTCAAGTCAGTCGTGCTGCCAGATTCAAAGCTGGTTGCAGCGGCGTTGAAAGATCGTTCTGGCTTTCTTACCATTCCACCAAAGCCTGAATTCGCTTTTGATGGTGAGACGTTGGGTGAGTACAACCGACGGATGGAAGCTGCCCGAATTTATGAGTCCAAAGCTCGCGATGTTCCAGCGGCCATGGGAGTTTCTGATGATACAGTCCTCGCAAGATTGCCGATCCATATCCGAGGGAGTCACCTGAATCTTGGTGATGAGGTGGGCAGAGATTTTCCAGAGGTCATGCGGAAATCAAATGTCCGCCCTGTCTTTCCACGTCATCAGAGTGGAAGGCTGGAATTTGCAAGGTGGATGGCCAGTACACAGCACCCACTGACCGCTCGTGTTTATGTCAATCGGGTTTGGCGATGGCATTTCGGCGAAGGGTTGGCCAGAACCACTGAGAATTTTGGGGTGCTTGGTGATCGTCCATCGCATCCTGAATTGCTTGACTGGCTGGCACATTGGTTCATGGAATCGGGTTGGTCAACCAAAGAGCTTAATCGCCTGATTCTCGGTTCCAATACCTACCGGATGTCAGCTCTTCATCCACAAAATTCAGTCGCCACGAAAATTGATCCCGACAATCGGCTGTTGTGGAAGTTCCGTATGCAGCGTCTGGAACCTGAGCAGATTCGGGATTCGATCCTTGCAATCTCGGGTCGTCTTGAAAGAACCATGGCTGGCAAAACAGTGCCTTTGCGTAATCGGCAGTTCGTCTTCAACCACACGTCGGTTGATCACACTCGATATGACAGTCTGCGAAGAGCTGTCTATTTGCCGGTGATTCGCAACAACTTGTACACGATGTTTGAGCAGTTCGACTTTCCAGATCCCACCATGCCCACCGGCGATCGCAGCGAAACCGTTGTTGCCCCCCAAGCTCTGTTGTTGATGAATTCTGATCTTGTGCTCGATTCTGCTGATGCTCTTGCCCAAAGCCTGTTGCAGTTGTCAGTAAGCGATGCATCACGAGTTGAAATTGCTTATCAGCGAGTGCTGGGGCGTCACCCTAATGAGCGTGAGTCCCGTCGTGCTATCGATTTTGTGGCACAGATCAGATCAGGTGCCAGGCTGAATGCAGGTGCCGTTGATGGCCAATGGATCAGCAAGGGATGGTCGCTGTTTTGTCAGAGTCTGTTCGCCAGCAATGAATTCATGTATCAAAGGTGACGACATGTTGAAATCATCATTGCGATCCAGACGAAGCGTACTTCGCAATAGTGCGGTAGGTTTTGGGAACCTCGCGTTCTTGCATCTGTTGCAGCAGAATTGTCCAGCCGCAGACCCGGCAATCAATCAAGCGGCAGCGGTCGCCCCTGCCAGGCCCTTGTCACCCAAGCCAACGCATTTTTTGGCGCGCGCGAAACGCGTTGTCTTTCT
>CAXGRW010000971.1:0-1835 GCA_964012125.1 uncultured Rhodopirellula sp. | reverse complement strand
CTACTGCACGTGGGAACAGGGATCATCTGGCTTGCCTTTGCAATCGAATTTATTTTGATGGTGTCGGTCGCGGAGAAAAAGATTGCTTATTGCAAAGAACATTGGTTGGACTTGGCGATCCTGCTGCTGCCGTTGATTTCCTTCTTGCGATCAGTGCAATTCATCCGAGCTACGAATGCACTGCGTCTACCGCAGTTCACAAAGATGCTGCGTGTGTACCGCATGCGGGGAACCGCTCTGAAGGCATTGCGGGGCCTGATTGTGCTCGATCTGTTTTCGAGATTTTTTAAGGCTGATCCAGAGCAGATGGTCGAACAGTTGCAGGCTGAATTGCGAGAGGCGGAGGCAAAGGTACGCGTGATTCGGCGAAAGCTCACAAAAGCTCAGCAGACAAAGCTGGATGCCAATGCTGAAGCCGAGTTGGCAAGATCAGCGGAACTGGATCACGATGGGCGTGGACCCCGGGCTGAGGCAGTCCAGTCTGGGATTGCTGAGAATGAGCTTGCAGGTACTGGGGTGTCTGAGGCTGCTGTTCAGGCGGGACCCGTGAGGGAGCGAGGACCGAGTCGAGACAAAGGGGCAGCGGTTGCGTCTTGCCACGGGTCACCGGAGGGTTCTCGTGGTGAACATCTCGCCAGTCAGAAGACCCGAGTGAATCGTTCAAAGACCGTGGTTGCCAACCCGCAAAACTACAACAGCCAAAACAAGCGGCCAAAATAGCCCGAGCTGGTTGAGAACGTGCTCACCGGGGGAACGCTGATTTGTGTTGTTTTCCTCGTGACCGCTGCAGAGCGATATCTGCCGTATCGCGTTGGTCAGTTACAGGGTTTAAGGGGCGCACTTTGGCTTGTAATCATATAAACTGTAACCCTCGCCTGTTTTCCCTCCCATTAGTCCTGCCAATTTTGCAATGTTGCTGAAACTCGTCGATTTCCGACTTGCTTACCAGATCGCGATTCTCGTGGTCTGTTTGGGAATGTACGCCCGTGCGACGGAACCCACTCTGCCAGCCACGGGAACGGCCCCAGTCGCTGCTGATTCTGGAGGCCAGGGTGACGTTCAGCAGACTGACTTGAAAGTTAGTTTTGAGCTCGATGTGCTACCGGTGTTGACCGCTTATGGTTGCAATATGGGTGCGTGTCACGGAAAGCAACGCGGGCAGAATGGCTTTCAGTTGTCACTGCTCGGCTTCGATCCAGATTTTGACTTCGCTGCTTTGACCCAGGATGCGAGAGGGCGGCGTCTGTTCCCCGCGGCACCTCAGCAAAGTTTGTTGCTGCAGAAGTCGGTCGCTTCGCTACCGCATGGCGGTGGCAAAAGATTCGAGGTTGGGTCTGACGCGTATGATGTGCTGCTGGCTTGGATAAAGCAGGGAGCGGCACGAGCAATCACGAATGAACCGAAATTGAATCGTGTGGTGCTCGGTCAGTCAGAGTTCTCGTTGCTACCTGAGCAGCAGCAGGAACTTCAAGTGGTCGCACATTACACTGATGGCACTTCACGCGACGTTACCAAGCTTGCAACTTACTTGTCCAATGAAGCCGCGGTGGTTTCCGTCTCGGATCATGGACAGTTGACAGCAGGATCGTTGCCGGGTGAGACCGCCATCATGGCTCGTTACATGAATAACATTTGTGTGGCGAATGTCGCGATACCGAGGACTGTGTCAATACCCGACGGCGTTTACGAGTCATTAGATCGCAATAACTTCATTGATGAACAGGTCTATGCGAAGTTGCAGCGATTGGGAATTCGTCCATCCGAGGTTGTGTCAGATGACATTTATCTGAGGCGTGTGCATGTCGACTTGATTGGTCGTTTTCCGTCAGCCGATG
>CAXGRW010000970.1:0-1835 GCA_964012125.1 uncultured Rhodopirellula sp. | reverse complement strand
GCGGCTCATCACAGTTGCAGCAGCATCAGGTTCACAACTGCGATTGCCCCAGTACTGACACCCTCAGTACTGACACCCTCAGTACTGACAATCCCGGTGCTGGCAATCTCAAGAACTAAGGCTGTGCCAACCCCGACTGCTTGCGCGGCCACGATTCACTTTGAATCAAACCGCACGTTCACGGCGGCATCGAGTGGTAACTTCGGGCCAACGGGAGTCAACTCGCCCGTTTCCTGGTCGATCGACAGTGCAACAACATTGCCTGTCTTTTGGTTTCCCAGCACCAACCATCTACCATCGTTTGTGATTCCAAAACCTCGGGGGATTTCTCCTCCACTGGGCGTATTTCCTAGCAGCCGAAACGTCTTGGACGCTGAATCGACCGCGAAAGCAGCAATCGAATTGTGGCCACGATTCGACACATATAAGAATTTGCCTGACGGGTGAACCAGACACTCTGCTGTGCTATTACCTTGTCTCTGCGCCGACTCGGGAACCGTATCCAGTACTTCCCCGAGTGTTAAGGTTCGCTGTTCACGATCGTAGTGCAACAACGCAACTTGCGATGTCAATTCAAGGTTTGAAAACGCCAGTTCAAAATTGGGATGAAAACTAAAATGTCTCGGACCTCCACCAGGCGGCAGTTGTAGAAATGCCTGCTTCGAGGGCTTCATCTTTCCTGTTGCCGGTTCAACATCGTAGAGCAGGATCTGATCCTTACCCAAATCAGCGACGAATGCCTGAGTTCCATCTTGATTGAAGTTGATGGAATGTGCGTGGGGTGCCTCCTGCCTACCTGCATTGACACCGCTATGTCCAACATGCTGATGAAATGAACCAGCTTTCCCAAGTGAGCCATCTTCCAAAATCGGAAACAAAACACAACTGCCACCGGTGTAATTGGCAACACCTACGCACCGCCCGGTTGGATCAACCGTCACATGACACGCTGCACCACCCCGTGTCGAACGCTCGTTCAACCTTGTCAACTTTCCATCTACACCAATGGAATACGCAACAATCCCTATTGAATCTGATCCACTTGCACCGATTTCAGACACCGCATAGAGCAGTGGCCGATTCGGATGCAGGGCAACAAAAGATGCATTCTCTAAATCCGCCACCAGAACAGGCTCCCCCTGAAGCCCTGAGTTATCCAAGGAAATCGCATAGATACCACGACTGCTGGAATTACCTTGCGTATAAGTTCCGACATACGCAGTCGTCTGGTTTGATTTGGAAGGCTCAGCAGCAGTTTGAGCCAAAGCGTGTACGGGCATAGTTAACAACAAAGCAAAGACAAAGGATTTCATGGCAAACTCAGGGTGTAAATTGTACTTGAATGCCATAACACCTTAACGCATTGCCTTCGTGGCTGCTGTCGCCCCCTTTTGCCCTGTTGATTCATTCCCTGACGAAGAAGTGGTTTTCTGATAACCAATCCCCGTCTCATTGCGCCGTGAGGTTTCTGAAGCTATTAGAATTTCGAGCCTGAGAACACAGAGTGAATATCGTGACTAGGGGACACCGCCCCACAGTGGACCAGCGTCTGATCAAATTACTTGACGTTGACGTGCGGATCATTCTGACCTGGGACGCTGACATGACGGACATGGATCTCTGGGTCACGGAACCCTCGGGAGACCAGGCCAACTATAACAACAACCGGACCCAAATCGGCGGAATGGTGTCTCACGAGTTTACTCAGGGCTACGGACCTGAAGAGTACCTCTTGAAAAAGTCGATGAAGGGAAATTACACGATCGACGTGGATTACTTCAGTGAAAACGCCCCGTCCATCCTGGGGCCAGTGACCCTGCAAGTTGAAGTCTTCA
>CAXGRW010000969.1:0-1838 GCA_964012125.1 uncultured Rhodopirellula sp. | reverse complement strand
GGTGATCCCCACCACAAGGTCGGTTGCTGCGTATCCACGACCAGTGATTCGTATTCTTGAACTTTGTTCAAGTACCACCGGGATGGTAGCTTCCTGATTTACTGAAACGACCACCGACAGACCAAAGCGTGACGGCAGAGCGAATGTGCTCCCCCGCTGGTCGCTGAATGAGGCTGCTTTCTTATAAATTCTGCTTGCTTCAGCCTGAGTCATCTTGCCATTCGCAACTGCCAATTTCAATTCTTTGACAAGCTCCGTCTTTGATGGAATCCATTTTCCATGGGAGGTTTCAGACTGCAGATCACTTTTCCAAGCGTGTACCTGTTTGGCACGTTTGATTGATCTCAACTGCTTTGCGTCGCGAAGAGACGCAACCACTTGGTGTTGTGGGGTCACATTGACTGATTCACCATCAGTTGTTCGTTTAAGAAGAACCTCGCCCTCGTTGACGATTAACTTTGTTGACTCGTCTCGGGCATTCACATTGAACTGAGTGCCTACAACACGCAGTTCGGCTGCTTCAGTAAAGACCATCATTGGCTTTGAGTTGGGCTGCGGTTCTACATCAGCTGACAAATTGCCCCGCTTCAATCTTAGGATCTTCTGTTCCTGCTCAGAAATGGTCAGCAAGGAAAGGCCATCCAATGTGACGATCGTTCCATCTGTGAATTGCATTGTGATCGTCGATTCGCTTGTCATTGTTTCAAGCGTGCCGCCGGTTAAAGGTACGTTGGTCTCTGTAAGGGTCTCTACCACTCCGTTCTCATGAGTCCATTCAATCGTGCCGTGAACATTGGTTGTCTGCGCAATGATTGAAACGCGACTCGGGGAGGAATCAGGGAAGTAACTTAACGCCACCAAAATCGAAGCAGCCAACGCCACCGCAGTGACTAGAAGTTGACCCATCAGTGATTTTCGTGATCGACCCGTATCTGGGACGATGGGGGAAATTGAAGATTCAAGTGATGTTGCTATCACCTGCTGTGAAGCCAGCACTTGTGCCATCGTTGACTTGACGAACTCATCACGCTGCTCATCGGCTTTTGCATCGTAACCCAGCAATCGATGAATTTGAAAACTGTCTACCGAATGCTGTAGCAACTGCTCGTCACTTGCCAAATAATTCTGCAATTCGATCATTCCGTCGCTGGTGATTTCACCTTCGAGATAATCATTCCAAAGCTCTTGAAATTCATTTTGGTCATTCATGAAACTTCTCCCGTGGTCGACATGTGTCGCTCAACGCATTCCTGCAGTCGCCGTCGGATTTTCCACAATTGCTTTTTGACTGCGGCAACTGATCTGCCGCTGTGCGCTGCAATTTGTTCTAACGGTAAGCTTTCGTCGTATCTCCACACGACAAATCGACTTTCTTGTTCGCTGAGAGACGCGACACACCGCTGTAATTGGGTCAGTCGTAGTTCCTGCAGTTCCGGCATTGAATCGCTGCGTCGGTCGAGTTCTCGTTGCAATAACTCGGGTGCGAACCGGGTGTGGTAGTCGGCGATACGATGCAGGCGAGTCAGTTCTGACTTGAGTTGATACCGTGCAATGGTGAACAGCCAAGCTGCGAAATTCGTCCCCAGCTGATATTTGCCGAGTTGAGTAAAAGCAGCAATCAGAGTTCGCTGAGCGATGTCGTCGACATCAATTGCCGGAGGAGCCTGCGTTGCCAACCAAACTCGTAATGGTCGCTCAAACTGCAGCACAATGGCCTCAAATGCCATGGTTTCCCCAGCCATGGTGCGGCGGACAGCGTTCTCTATCGCTGCTTCGGTTGGGGGCGTTGAATCATTCATTTGCTTAAAAAAGCAGATAGGTTGGTCAGGTTACCCCTT
>CAXGRW010000968.1:0-1844 GCA_964012125.1 uncultured Rhodopirellula sp. | reverse complement strand
TTTATCCACGCTATGCACCGTCATCACTGGGGTGGCTATCATTACCGAATCACTGGCAAAACCTCTGATGGTGAGGTGATCTATGAAGGCGGGTGGCAGAACAATCGACAAATGGGCATGCACCCCAAACACCGCATGGTCGAGAATATCAGAGAGGAACTCGACAAACCCGGTGAGTGGTTCCTTGACTCTAAAACCAACCTTCTTTACTTCATACCCGTCAATGCTTCTGCTCTCCCAACAGCCTTGGTGGAAGCAGCACGGCTAAAACACTTGGTTGAATTCACCGGCTCACAAAAGAGACCGGTTCATCATGTTTTCCTGAGGGGCTTCATCTTTCGCCACGCAGGTCGCACATTCATGGACACCCGGGAGCCACTACTACGCAGTGACTGGACCATTTACCGAGGCGGAGCCATCGTTTTCCAAAATGCTGAACACTGCGGACTCCAGAACTGCGAACTTGATCAACTTGGTGGGAACGGTATTTTCGTAAACAAATACAACCGCCACATCAACATCTCTGGCTGCCACCTTCATCATTGTGGAGCAAGTGGTATTTGCTTTGTGGGTGATCCAAAGTCTGTCCGCAGTCCGAAATTCGAATATGGGCAAACCAATGACTACGAGGAGATCGATCGCGAGAAAGGCCCCATGGGACCGGAGTTCCCCGCTGATTGCATTGTTGACGACTGCCTGATCCACAACATGAGCGTGGTCGAGAAACAAGCCACTGGCGTACAGATTTCAATGTCCAATCGAATCACAATCAGGCACTGTTCGATCTACGACATGGGCCGAGCTGGTATCAACATCAGTGAAGGCACGTTTGGTGGGCACCTGATTGAACATTGCGACGTCTTCAATACCGTGAGAGAAACAGGAGATCACGGCAGCTTCAACTCATGGGGAAGGGATCGCTTCTGGCATCTTAAAAATGCGCCGTCCAGCGAATTACCTGCCCTATCGAAGTTGGATACCGATCCCACCATAATCCGAAACAGTCGTTGGCGATGCGACCACGGTTGGGATGTCGACTTGGACGACGGTTCATCTCACTACGAAATTTACAACAATCTGTTTCTACAGGGCGGGCTAAAACTGAGGGAGGGTTTCTATCGCGACGTCTACAATAACATCGCAATCAACAACACGCTGCATCCACATGTTTGGTACGACAACAGCATGGATCGCGTCACACGGAATATCTGGATGGGAGCGTATCGGCCAGCAGGTGGTATGCCGAAAGGCAAGTGGGGCGTGGAGGTTGATCACAATTTCTTTACCACGCAAACAGCAAAGCAGAAGTACCAAAATCACGGATGCGATCAGCATTCGATCGTTGGTGATCCACTGTTCCTGAACCCGAACATCGGGGATTATCGTGTTGCACCTGAATCGTTGGCCCTAACCACTGGTTTCAAAAACTTTCCAATGGACCGTTTTGGGGTGCGTAGTAACAGGCTAAAAGCGATTGCAAAGACTCCCAAGCTTCCTGTGCCTTCTACCTCTTCCGAGAGTGTCACACCGCGGCGACCGAAAAACAAGGACCATGTGCTTTGGTTGGGAATGACACTTCGACCACTCACAGGTGAACAATTTTCCGCTTTTGGCGTCAGTCGCGAGGAAGGTGGGCTGGTTGTTATTCGCGTGAATCCAAATCTTCCATCATCATTCAAGATCAAAGATGTGATCCAAACAGTTAACAAGCAACCGGTTCGCGACGTGATGGGCTTCCTCAAGCAAGTTACCAGCCTCGACGGCAAACCCGTTCATGTCTCGTTCGTGCGAGGACAAAAAACGCGAAGCGAGGTTATCAACATCTACCCAGCCTTGATTGTCGA
>CAXGRW010000967.1:0-1852 GCA_964012125.1 uncultured Rhodopirellula sp. | reverse complement strand
ATTGGTGTCCGGTGCCGCTGGCCTATCTTTGGCCACCGCTACAAGCCAGCAACTCCTTGCCCAAGACACGAAACCAGAAGACGGCGAACGATTTGAGCTCAACTATCTGTTGCCTTCCTGCATGTATGGCTACAGCAGTCTGGCTGAGATTCTTCCTGAGGTCTCGAAGATTGGTGCCAGTGGAATCGACTTGTGGCCCAAGGTTCATGGGAACCAGCGTGAGCAGGCGAGTGAGATGGGCGAAGCAGCTTTTTCTGCCCTGCTTAAAAAGAACCAAACATCTGTTGAGTGCATCACGCAGTATCAGCTTGGCCCGTTTGGGCTCGCGGATGAGTTTCGCTATGCACAACGGATCGGGTGCAAGACGATCGTAACTGGCGCGGTAGGCCCCAGAGGGCTGACAGGCAGAGCATTAAAAACAGCCGTCGGGCAATTCATCGAAAAGTTGAAGCCGCACCTGGCCGCGGCAGAGGAATCAGGCGTCACGATCGCAATTGAGAATCATGGAAACAACCTGATCGAGTCGCCCGATTCTCTGAAGTGGCTAATGGAATTACGTCCATCGGACAATCTGAAAATTGCACTCGCGCCGTACCACCTGCCGCAGGACTCGGTCATTCTCAGTGACCTGATTCGCTCATTGGGTGATTCAATGGCAATTTTTTATGCTTGGCAGTACGGCATGGGCTGCATGGAAAAGCTTCCCAAATCCCGCGAGTTACTGCAGATGCCGGGCAGAGGTCGGCTCAACTTTGCGCCGCTGCTGGCCGCACTCAAGGACATCAAGTTCCGCGGCTGGACCGAAATCTTTATGCATCCTGTTCCGCGGGGTCTACCGATCCTCGATAGCACAGCCTCAGTGACGGCGGAAATCAATCGATCACGCTCGTACCTTTCCACGTGCCTAAAAAGCATTGAAGACCAACCCAACTCACGCGATAACGCGACCGCAGGAAACCCCGGGGGCAAGCCCAAGATGACCGTTGATAAGAAGCAGACACAAAAGATCATTTTCGACGACTACAACAAGCTGAATCAGCGCGAGGCATACGTGATTCTGAATCAGGGGACCGAACCAGCTGGCCCTGGTGGTTATACGATGACCAAAGACCCCGGCACCTACATTTGCCGCCAGTGCAACGCCCAGCTTTACAAGGCTGAGGACAAATTTGAAAGCCATTGTGGATGGCCAAGTTTTGATGACGAGATCGAGGGTGCCGTGATCCGTCGGGTCGATAAAGATGGCTATCGAGTCGAAATTGTTTGCAGCAACTGCAAGGGACACCTTGGCCACGTATTCGAGGGAGAACGAATGACGGCCAAGAACACTCGCCACTGCGTCAACTCGATCTCGATGAAATTCATCAAGAAGGGGCAAGAACTGCCCGCCAAAATCGTCAAGAAAAAAGACTGATAGGGTCGCCGAATCAGGAAATCGACCGCCTCATGCGGTAATTCTCGAACTATGATTGGACATTCGTCTTCTGTTTTGAGCAATTCCGGCCCTGAATGAGCCCTCGTGACCCGCATCCTGATAACCGCCTTTGAGCCCTACGACCGCTGGCCAGCCAATTCGAGTTGGCTGGCGCTGACGGATCTGACGCGTTGGTACGATGGCGATGCGGAAATCACGACACGACGATATCCGGTCGATCTCAGCCGAATGAGCGAAAATCTGCGTAAGGATCTCCAGTCAAACTTTGACTTCGCAATTCACCTTGGCCAATCCCCCGGTTCAACAATCATCAAACTGGAATCCGTGGGCCTGAACGTTCGAAGTAATGGGTCACCACTGATCTCGAATGCTCCGGAAGCCTACCGTTCCGGCCTGCTTCTGGAGCCTTGCCACCGT
>CAXGRW010000966.1:0-1860 GCA_964012125.1 uncultured Rhodopirellula sp. | reverse complement strand
AGGTTCAGAGGATTGGCTTCACAACGCAAGCTTCAAAAGTGCACTTTAATAAGTGTTTTGCCTGCTTGCAGCCATGAATCGGCCTGTGTTGGCATCTATCGCGTTGCCGCAAAATCGACATTTCCACGCTCGCCACCGTCAGTCACACTAAGTAATCGACTCCGAGGGCGGTCGGGCCTGCAGTTTGGCCCGGGGGCGGTCGGAGTGAAGATTTTCTCGTACCGAAATTCATGGAATCAATCGAATGATGGATCGTTTGCAACACGCTTCGCCAATTTTGGCTATCGGATTGTTGCTCGGATTAGCCACAGCTGCTGACGCAGCGGCCCCGACTCCAGAAAGTGCTCTCGCCCTCAAGCCCGTTCAAGCAGGGGTGGATTACGAAAAAGTGGCGTTGGACTTGCAGGCGGAATGCAAAGTCATCGATATCGATCGGAAAGACTGGTCTGGCTGGGAAGTCATCGCCAAAGACGGGACATTGTTGAGGCGATTTGCCGATACCAATGGCGACCAACAGATCGATTTGTGGAGTTATTTCAAGTTCGGAGTCGAGGTTTACCGCGACATTGACAAGAATTTCAATGGGAAAACGGACGAGTATCGCTGGCTGGCTACGGGCGGAACACGTTGGGGATTGGACCAGAATGAAGATGGTTTGATCGATGCCTGGAAGCAAATTTCCGCTGAAGAAGTGACCGCTGAGGTGGTTGCAGCTTTGCGTGAAAGAGACGCAGATCGGTTTACGCCACTCGTGATTAGCGACAAAGAAGTTGGTTCGCTTGGGCTTGGTGATGCCAAAAAGAGGCAAATAGGATCGCTTGCCATTGCAGCGACACGAGGATTTGGCGATCTAGCCGAGCAACAGGATGTTGTTGCAACTGATGCTATCTGGGTGCAATTTGCAGCAGGAACGCCCGGAGTGGTGCCCGCTGGCACCGAGGAGTCGACGCGTGATCTCATCGTCTACGAAAATGCGGTGGCGATGTTTGAGCAGGCGAGTGGCGGCGGACAGTTCATGGTAGGAACGCTGGTGCAAGTCGGGCCTGCAACGTGGCGAGTTGTCAGTTTGCCGGTGCTTGGTGAAGACAGTGTGCCGCTAGCAGGTGCCGGTGGAAACTTCTTCGCACCTGACACGGCGACCGCGAACGCCGTCATGGAAAATGCCGATTCAGCCCAGAAAACGCAGGATCTAGTCGCCAGGCTGGAGGCGATTGATACGAAACTGATCGCCGCCAAAGACCCCGCTGCGATTGTCAAGTTGCACGAAGCCCGAGCTGGAATTGTTGAGAAACTGATTGGTGTCTCGACAACGAAAGAGGACCGCGAAATTTGGTTCAGACAGCTAGTGGACACGCTCAGCGTGAGCTCTCAAACAAACGCCTACCCCGGAGGTTTGGAGCGTTTGAAGACAGTGGCACAGCGATTTGCTGGTGATGATCAAAGCCTCCGCGCGTATGCCGACTATCAAGCAATCAGTGCAGAATACATGGCCCGTCAGACTCCAGATGCTGATTTTGCCAAGGTTCAAGAATGGTACATCAGCGTCTTGGGGCGCTTCGTTGAACGCTACCCGCGCGTTCCCGAGGCAGCACAGGCATGGCTGAATTTGGCTCTCAGTAAAGAATTTGAAGACAAAGACAGCGAGGCGTTGGCCTACTACAAGAAGGTCGTCAGCCTTTTTCCGGGGGCTGATTCCGGTGAAATGGCCGCCGGTGCGATTCGCAGACTTGAGTCAGTCGGGCAGCAGGTCGAGCTTCAGGGAACCACGATTAAAGGCAAACCCTTTCAACTTTCAACTCTCCGTGGAAAACCCGTGGTAGTCCACTATTGGGCTACCTGGTGCGAGCCGTGCAAGCAGGA
>CAXGRW010000965.1:0-1860 GCA_964012125.1 uncultured Rhodopirellula sp. | reverse complement strand
CGTTCTGTTAACAAACGATGAAGCTACCGTTAACTCTGGTGTTTCTTGGTTTCCTGTGACTAAACCGCGTGTTACTGTCTCGACTCGATGGGGGAAATCCTCCTGATACCTATTCTCCAGTTGGGACTAGTGGGATGCACGGCAGGGTCATGGAAGAGGCGAGCGGCTTGGGTTGGTGCGGTTGTGTACTGGACTCCGCAGGAATTCATCGCCTTGCGGTCCAACGAATAGCCTTTTCGCTCACTGTGTTTTGGGGATTGCTGACACATTTAGGTGTTGGTGTCGCTGTTGAGCCGCAGCCCATGGTTGGCTCGCTCACGCATCTGAAAACAGTGGAGCGGCAGTTGCTACCCGGACGATTGATCGACGGCGAACCACGTTGTGATGCAATCGTGGATTACTACTGGGATGCTAACCCAGAACTTGCAAGTGAACTGAAGTCGGCAAAGCTTAAGCTCAGTAGTTCGGATGACGATCATCAGCGGATGATTCTGGTTGCAGGCCCTGCGGGAGTGGGAAAGACATTTATCAAGCGTGGGGTTTGCGAAGGACTGCCTAAGGATGCCCTGTGGAAATTTGATATGCGTGAGCTGTTCGGGGCATATCGTGATCGTGGGTTCGCCAAGCTCAAGGCCGATCTGTGTGACGGGAGCACCGTCTTTAATGAGATGCTTACGCTTACACCTGCCGGTCGAAGACGCTTTCGTAGTGAGGTGCTGAAATGCACTGCAAGTTTTGTCGTGGTTGATTCCCTCGACGAGATTCATCCTAGTGATTACGTATTCGTGTTGCAGACGCTCGGAAGCTTGGTTGATCCATCACGGAAAGGGTTAGCACAGGTGGTGGTGTTTGGACGCCCGTTTTGTTTTGAAGCCTATTGGCAGTGGCATCAACATGAGCGAAGCGTAAGTTCGGATTGTGTGCGGGGTTTCATGTTGCGAAAGCCCACGTTTCGAACCACCGGCGACATTCAGGTTTCGAATTGGAATTTTGATTGTTGGAAGTTTGGGTTGTGTCGCAAATCGGTGGATCCGCAGCAGGTGTTCTGTTTTTCCGATTACCAGCGGTGGTGTAAGCGTGGTTTTTCATGTGATGGTGAATTTTCTGACCTAGTGTTTGAACCCAACCGGCACATGACGGTACAGGCTCGTGAGATGTTGAATCGCTGGATTTCAGAGGAGCCGACTGTGGCAGCAGTGATCTCTAATTTGGCGGCCAATGGTATGGTCCGTGATATCCTCGTGGAACAATTACAGGTGGGGCAGGATTTTGATGAGCGGCACTTCATGGATCAATTTCTCAAGTGTTGGTTGGAACGCGATACAAGGAGTGATGATCGCCCCAGTCAAATCAAGCCAGAGCATCTCGATGTCTACTTGGACCTGCTGGAAAACGTAGCAGTAATGTATTCCCAGTCTGTGCAGGCAGATGGAAGCTTTGCGGTTGTTCCTCATGATCAAGTGCAGGCTGAAATCAACGGTGGTTTGATTACTGTATCGGTGAAAGATCTGTTGAACCGTTCAGGGCTCGTGACTGCAGAGCAGTTTGGCTCAGCTAAAGGTCGAGTACGTTTTGAACCGTTGTGGCTACAGCGTTTGCTGATCAGCAAGCATGCGAGGCGTCGAGCAGATGAAGATGCTAAGCAAACGCCTGTTGCATTGAGATAGCTCCGTTTGAACGCCTGATGTCGACTTTGGCTGTGTCACGAGGCCTCTTGTGGTTGTGGTTGGGTTGTGGTCGTTTTCGTCTTTGTACTTGTAACGTCATGCCTTTATTTTCAGTGAGGGCCGGGTTTTGGTACCTTGGTGCCGTGGCGGATCGATTGCTCTTGTTTTCAGGCGGAAACTGGCCCCGTGGAGA
>CAXGRW010000964.1:0-1862 GCA_964012125.1 uncultured Rhodopirellula sp. | reverse complement strand
TCAGCGTCCAACATTCCACCACCACTTGTGAATCAACTTTGGTGGATTATTTGCTGGCCGGTTCATTGAAGACAGCGAAGGATAATCGGCGATCTTTGAAACCAGGGTCTGCCTTGCGTCAACCGAGACACCCCCACTAGCGAGCAAGATGTGGTGAGTCCTACGGCCTTTTCGCATCGAATTCATGACAGCGATCGACATTACCTGCCGAGGATTGGTCATTTGAAACATCGATGAAGGACTGCTACTGATCAACGATTCAAGGAGGGCTTGCTGTCGCGTTGAATCAGCGAAGCGATGCATCAACTCGGCTGCGGAGGCTGTTCGGTAAATCGATTCCAAAGCACCATAAATCGGGTAGGTGCCCCGAATGGCATGCCAGTTTCGGTTGAAGTCTTCCACAAACTCCTCCGACCGCGGATCGCGTGTAATATTCCCACGCCGCCCAGTTGCCATGGCATGCTCGTTCTGTCCACTCAGACGCACCGGCGTGCCCGCAAGTTCAAAAACTGTCCGCTCTGCATCAGCCCGCACCGGTCGTGGATTCGAAGTAAACCACAACCTCAACAGAAGATCATTAGGAACACCTGTAGCAAGATTCGCTTCGACCACATCGAAATAGTTGCGTGCTCCCTCTGGCATTGCTTCCAATCCCAAAGCGAGTTGCTTCATGTGACGATCAGCTTCCACCATCAAACACCCCATCGGGGTATCACCGGCAGTGCCAAATACCTCGACACTCTGCATTCCCAACGCCGAAACCATCGCAGCATCGGCTTTCCCGATCGGCAATTTATCGGACTGGACCGCTGCTGCAACTTTGGCTGCCTTTTGCAAACCCTCAGTCGTTGGATCGATAGTGCATCCGAACGGCTGGTTACCGGTCGCAGACGCGAGACACGCAAGAAAAAAGTCAAACCTTAAGGTCGTTAATCCAGATTCACGGTCAACGTGCCAGCCGCGACGAGTTTCGATGCCGCCCACAGGACCAGCAAGCACGATGTCATTGTCGTCAATGAACAGATATTGAATGCGTGACAAACCTGCCATCTGCATCATGCCATCTCCAGGCATGGCCCCTTGTATACGCTTTGCGGTCCAAGCATCCAGCAAACGCCGCAGGGAAACACATCGCATTTTTGCCGGCTGACGCCATGCAAGCTCCGAATCCTGATTATCCCCGACATCGCCGAGAAGTGTTTTCAATTCCGCCAGCCCATCATCCACGGGCAAGCTCTCACACTCCAGCACGGTTCCTGCAGGGTCAACATAAACACCTTGGGGATAGGGCGACATGCTGCTGGGACCGCCAAGTGCTTCCCATGTGTCAGGAACAATGGTGGTCTGAATCAGATCCATCAAAGACTGAAAATCGGCAAAGCTGCCCCCGCCGGCACCCCCGCCCGCCTCGGCAATGGCGCCATCGCGACGGAACGATGACTCGATGCCGCGGATCGTGCCATTCGCGGCACTGGTTTCCCCCGCGCTGCCCTGAGCCCCTGCCACCTGGGCGAGCACAAAATCTCTCTGATTCACTGGCAACTGAAGCCCTCGTCCCGTGGCAGACGAAAACTCTCCTGCTGCCAAATAACCTCCAACATCGGGACCCCCAGCCTCTTGGGACTGTGATTCCGAACTCATCAAGCCTGTGAAAACAACTGTAGTCAGCAGAGCAACACACCGAGCGAATGCACCATGATTGCGATGGAGAGAAGAGTGCAACATGAGGAGTCCTGTGTTCCGAGTCTTTGAACGGCGTTGAGAAACATCAGTAGAAGCAAATTCGAGCGATCGAAAACAAGCGTTGTCAGCGACCGGGCTACTGCCCAATTCTCACCACGCAATTCTCACCACGCAATTCT
>CAXGRW010000963.1:0-1865 GCA_964012125.1 uncultured Rhodopirellula sp. | reverse complement strand
TCATCTTCCAACGCAAATGCAGCGATTGAAATCATCGCCAAGCCAACGATTGCCACAATCAAAGGGAGTAGTCGACCATGGCGTCGAAGGCCCGGAATGAATGCGCTAGCAGCCAGTAACGAACAGATACCAACCATGACTTTGTGAAACGAATCGTCGGCCAAAAAGCTTAGACCCATCGCTGGCAGGAACCCAACGATGAAAGGCATCGCCGCGCAGTGAATCGCGCAGGCAATCGACGCAACAACCCCTATCAGATCTGTCCAGATGTTTGTTTTATTCATTGGTGTCCCTCGTGGAAACCTTTGCCATTACCTGTCGTCGGGATTCCGTTGCAGTTGCACATGGCGGGCAAACATTGCTCGGTAGCTCGACATCTTTGAAGGATGGGGATTTTGTTTTGAAGTGCGGAAAATGTTTGGACAGCAGGTGTGTCGGTGAGCTGATGGGATGTTGCAGGTAGATGAGTCGCAACGAGTCGTTTTACATTCGGCCGCAAAAAATTGGGACGATCAGCATCAAGCCGCAGTTGGAGTGCACGCTTGATTGAAATGTGAGCTTTCAGGTCAACAGTTCGAATACCTTGAGTCATGAGTCGCTCTCGGAACAACTGCGACCTAATCGAAATTTGATCTGATCGGAACACCAAGACATCAGCATCACGGGTCGACCAGGCGCGTCTATTGATGGTCGCACTCGGTTCATTTTCAAACTGGACAAGAACTTCGAATTCAATGGCCGGAAAGCAGGCTCGCAGCAAGTCAGCTGTGGAATGATCGAGTGCAACCACCTTACGCGGGCCCGGTTCGTCAGCCAACGCAACTGTTGATGCTAGAAAAGCAAGCCACACAAAAAGCAATCTGTAGCTAGTCGGATTGTGACGAACTGATAAAAAGTGACGTGATTGCAAGGTGGACCTCCATCTTATTCCGTGCGTAGTTGCAACGCTTGTGCATTTAAACGTGGCGACGAAGGGGCGTCAAGCATAGATGCAATGCTTTTGCATGTAGATTCCGCAATTAGTTCATTGGGGGGACACGTGGTAGCCAACCGATTGGGACGGGCAATGGGCAAAACCAGAGCTCAAAACGTGTTGCTCATCATGGTTTTTGAGAGGCAAAAGTGACCGGTCTTTGGTAGAAACGCATGATTCGTGGCATCGCGTTGAAATGCTGATGGATTGGCGAAACGTGCTTTACGGGACTTGTTTTTGAAGCAAACTCAATTTATCCGCAACTCAAGTCATTTTATGACAGGTTTGCGTGCTTTGACGGCTTATTGCGTTAAGGCAAGAGGCGTTGAATTCGAGCAACTGACCACGGAGTTTATCATGTAGTGGCCGCGGTGTATCTGTGTGTTCGCGGGTTGCCTGCACTCATTATTCCTGAGTTACGAGCTTCATGGCAGCCCAAACTTTGTCAGGAAATCGTAATTGCAACTCGTTTGCATTTGAGGTATCGTCGTATGTGATGCACTTGGTTTCTGTTCTTAACTTCCTTATACGCACTGGTTCGGTATGCGTCATTTCACAAATTTCCCACTGTTCGCTTTGCTCCTCTCGCTTCTGATTGCCACGTTGGGTTGTCAAGACTCGGGAAGTTCTACCGTCAGCCAAACCGACGCGTCGCCCCAAGTCGACAGCGATCACGACCATGGCGATCACGATCATGATGCTGGTTCAGATCCCTCACTGCCCCCGACTGGCAGCGATCAAGAGCAGCATCAGGATCCTGAAACGTATGACGAAGCCGTAACAGAGTTGCTTGCCACGCAAAAAGCGATCGCAGAAGCATTTGCTGCCGGCAACCAAGACGATGCTCACGGCCCACTTCATGAGGTTGGCCATCTCTTGGGAAATACGGAAA
>CAXGRW010000962.1:0-1877 GCA_964012125.1 uncultured Rhodopirellula sp. | reverse complement strand
TTTCAGGACCGAGAAATGCATAAACGAGTAGAACCAAGACCGCGGCCCAATTTCCAGGCAAGGCAATTAGGTTTCCTGCCCACGCGATCATGCACAGTAAGACTACAGTGATCGCTATCAGGATAGTGCTTGTTGGTTCCAACCACGCTGTCCAAGCACTGGATTCCGCAAGAGGTGGGACCACAAACGCTGAGAGGGCCGGATTTGCCATCTCCAGATGCGCCATATGCAGATTAACGGGGCCAGTCATTGGGATTTCAAAAATCATGGAATATCCCGTTCAGGGTGGGTTAATTCAGACCATTCCGAATCGGTTCGACAAAGATAGTAGAAACTATTCCTCGCTAGGCTACAGCTTTTGCGGACATATTTCATGCTGCTGACTCGTTTTAGCGTTTATGGGGTGAACCCCAAGGGGGCGTCGTAGCGTCGACATTGGTGCCGCCGGGGTGTTAACACTACTAACTCGCACGCGATTAAGTGATCTTGGCACCAAAATTGGGGAATCGGAAACCTGTAAACTATTTTGAGGGCAGCGAATTCGTCCAGCAGGTCTGACGAAAAGAGCTGAGGCGGTTGAGTGCCCTCCGTTTTTTCCACTGGTAAACAGGGATCAAAGCGACCATGTCACAGAGTTTGTTAGAAACAAGTGTGCTTGTGTTGAATCGCTTTTACATGGCGGCAAGGGTCATCAATGTGCGGCGTTCTTTCACGCTACTGTACCGTGATTGTGCGGAAGTCATTGAAAATGAGAACGGTCAGTACGCAAGCTATGATTTTGAAAGCTGGTGTGAACTGAGCCAGTTGACCTGTCTCGAAAAACACGAAGGTGAGGATTACATCAGGGCAGTGAATTTCGAGCTGAGGGTCCCACGCATCGTTCGCTTAACACGATTCGACAGAATGCCGGTTCAATCGGTTCGTTTCAACCGCAAGAATCTGTTTGCCAGAGACGATCATACGTGCCAGTACTGTGGGCAGAATCAGCCTGTGCACAAGCTGAGTATGGACCATGTCGTACCCCGTTCGCATGGTGGCCCTACAACGTGGGAAAATATCGTTTGCTGCTGCTTGCGATGTAACAGTCGCAAGGGAGGACGTACACCCAAGGAAGCTCGAATGAAGTTGCTTTCACGCCCGCGAAAGCCACAGATGAATCCCATTTTGGAGCAGTCGGCCGAAGATCCGCGATATGAGTGCTGGAAAACATTCCTACATGCGGCGGGGTAGGTATTGGCAACGGATCCTAACGATCGCAAAGAATTACGAGAGCGGTCAAAATCATCAATCGCTCACCGTCGCCGGAAAGCTGCTTAGCTCGGCTGAGAGATAGCTGACGCCGAGAGAAGTTCCTTCAGGGGAGCATCTGGTCGTCCGCCCGAGCACTCGCGGCCGAACGCCACCCATCCACGAACGCCAGTCCGCAACAATACCGACGCTCTCCGCTTCGACGCGACTCTTTTTGGAAAAGTCGAAAATGCCTCGCTTGGAGACTGGTTCGAAGCGAAGGATGAGTTCAGAGAATTCTCTCCTGTCTGCTCATGCCCTCGCAAGTGCTTGGAATGACCAGTCACCTAAAACGCAACTCGACCGTGATGATTTCCAGGGTCGATAATCCGGAGGCTCAACACTTAAGGTAGGCTGCATTAAGCAGATCAATTGTCCGCTAGTGGTTCTTTTTTCTCTGTCAGCACTTCGCACTCACCTGACTCGGACTTTGCGGCATTGAGTTCGAGATAGCTCTTCCATTCTTCTGGAAGGTTGTCCTCGTGGAAAATTGCTTCCACCGGACATTCAGGCACGCAGGCTTCGCAGTCAATGCACTCTTCGGGGTGGATGTAGAGCATTTGATCGCCCTCGTAGAAGCATTCCACGGG
>CAXGRW010000961.1:0-1878 GCA_964012125.1 uncultured Rhodopirellula sp. | reverse complement strand
GAAAAGGGAGAAGTAAGAGCCCAGGCATCGTTCTCCGGGGCTTGTGTTTGGTAAAAGGAGAAATGAGCCGCCAGAAGAACTCCGACACCTTTGATGTTCTCACCACGATCCAGCGAATCAACCGGACGCTGGGCCGTCACGCTCAGGCCACTGGCTGATCGCTCTGTTGATGCTGAAGAATGTTGAGAAAGGCAGAAGCTTGCGACTCAGCATTTCTTGCCAGCTAGGGGAAATATGCCTGTCCTCTTTGTCATCTTAACTCCAATATTGTCCGGTGGGCCTGCCAGCATAACTGGCGCGGCTTAAGGTAGCCGCAACAAGCGTTGAAAATCTCGTGCCAGGCTTTGCCTCGTGGAGCGTTTCAACCGCATTGGCACCTGCAAAAATTTACGGATGCAACGAGGCGATCGCGTGGAATGAATTAGGCAGGAATGGCGATCTCGTTGGAACATCAGCAAGGGCGGAAAAAAAGGCAAGTTGCGCGCCGTAATTGGTTTTTGGAATGAGTGCCAAGTGTTTGCCTTGGTGAGTGAAGCAGGTCTTTGCCTAGCGAAGGTGTTTTTTAGCAGCGTCACTTGCATTCTTCGTTGACTGTTTTTCCGTCACTCGTGGCGAAGTGGGTACGGCCAAGGCTTGTGAGCGTTCCTCATCGGCGGGTGGAGGAACGGGGACGGTCGCAACGCCGGGATAAAACAACAGAGACGCCTCAGCAGCACGGATAGTTTTGGGTTCGAGTGCCCGCAGCCTATCGAGTGCTGTATCCGCTTCTGCCAGTGGGCATGCCTTCAAGTACAGCACGACTACCGGTTTGATGAAGTGGGTTTCTTCCGTCGACGTTTCAAACAATGTGACCATGCGGTCGACTGCGGACCAGTCTTCCCAACGTGCCAGGTCCGCGATGACAAGATCAGCAAGTTCAGCACGGCTCAATATCTTTCCAAGGGCGATTGCCAGACGTTGACGAGGGAGCACGTTGAGGTCTGTGCCGTGAACGCGTATCGCACTGACAGCTGCAAAAACGTCAAGATAACTGGCATCCGGTTTTTCCAAATAGTCACGCTCAATGCGAGACAAAGCAGACTCGCCACCGAGTGAAATGAAACAAGCGATCGCGGAATCCATTGCCGGGTTGAATTTCTGGTCGGCCTGCCTAAGCCGAAGCAGTTCATCAAAAAGTAGCGTGTCGTCTGGTGTCCCGCATTGACTCAAGAGAGTCCAGCACAAGCGTCGACGATGCACCGGCACAGATGGGTCTCGGACGACATCAATGATCCAATTGCGATCCAGTTTTTCCTTGAGTTGGCAAATGTCTTTAAAATTTGCGTCAGCAAATTCGTTGTAAGCATCGGCAGCGATCAGCTCATCAGGATGTTGAAGGTAGGGCAGAAAGTACGCCAGCGGCCGCTGTTGATCTCGTGGCTGGGCAGTCAGGCCACGAAGGTAGGTCACGGCTCCGCTCGATGTGGCCTTGGGTTTGCCCCACATGATCGAGCCCTTGCCGTAGCCGACCAGCCAGAAAACTCCGTCATGTGAAAGAACATCGACTTCAGGGATCTCGATGACTGAATTAAGTAGATTAGCGTTACCCTTGAACACTTCCAAGACACGCAGGCGACATACACGCAATCCATCTTTATCCACAGAGACTGACTCATGACGAGCCATGACCGCCACGCTTGAATCTTTCAGGTCGTCACTCAGGGTCGGAGCAAGTGCCGAACAAAAGGGGCAGCCCTGAGCCAACGTTGCACACCCAGCAATTACGGTGACATGAATCAGAACAACCAGTGCACGGATAAAGTGCTGACGACTGAGAAAGTATCCCGATGCCGACGTTGAATAATTGTTTGAGAGATTACTTGAATACAAAGCCAAGCC
>CAXGRW010000960.1:0-1886 GCA_964012125.1 uncultured Rhodopirellula sp. | reverse complement strand
TGGAGCTCGGAGCCTCGTTGACCGAAGTTAGCAATTCCTTGCGCTCCGTCTCCGTCGGATACCGTGAAAGACATCGCACGTACAAACGATCAAGCGCGTCTTCTACCGGTGCATCATCCTTGAGTAACTCAGCGACCACCTTGCCTTGCGTGATCTTCCCACTCGTTGCACTGCCATTTAGCAGATGCAACGCCTGTGAAAGCGATGGGTCAGTTGACGCCTCACAATCACAAACGGTCTCACGGGGAGCTCTTCCAAATGTATCGAGGAAATAAGTACTGGTTCCCCCATCAGCGATTTGCACGGCACGTGCACCGAGAGGCAGACCACGGAACTTCTCTTTTGTATTGGTCACCTGACTAACACAGTCAAGCATCATTTCCGCAGGAATACGCCGAACCACTGCATAAGCGTAATTTCGGGTGTCACCTTTGTTACTTTCGTTTGGAGTCGCACTCCGCTGGTACGCCCGACTGTTACAAATATCACGAACCAATTGCCGGAAATCGAACTTGTACGCAGCCAGTTTGTCACCCAGTTCCTGAAACAATTCCGGGTTCGTCGCAGGATTGCTGACCCGAATGTCATCCACGGGCTCGACGATACCAACGCCCATGAAGTGGGCCCAAACGCGATTGGCAATACTTGTCGAGAAGTACGGATTCTCTGAACTGGTGAGCCATTCTGCCATCACCACACGTCGATCCTTGCCCTTAGTCTCTGCCAATCCGCCCCCAAGGAACTTGGGTTGCATGACTTGGTTGGTGACCTTGTGCTTTACCTCGCCCGAGCGCCGGTCATAAATGATTTTTTCCCGATAGTCTTCAGCATTTTTAGTAGCGGTCTGGCAGAAGAATGCAGCAAACCCGTAATAATCATCCATCGTCCAGCGATCCAACGGATGATTGTGGCACTGAGCACACTGGGTTCGGATTCCCATGAAGACTTGAGCCGCGTTCTCTGCCCGCTTCAGTGTATCGCGTTCAATCTGATAATAGTTCGTCGCAGGATTCCGGAACGTGCCGCCTGTCGCGCCAAACAGTTCCCGAACCATCTCATCGATTGGAACATTCTTTGCGAACTTGTCGGTCAACCACTGGTTGTAGAGAAATGCTGACTTGTAACTGACCTGGTTCGTACTTTTGATCATCAGCAATTGGGCGAACTTCATGGCCCAAATCTCGCTGAATTCTTTGCGACCCAGTAGACGCTCAATAAGCGCTGAACGCTTATCTTCCGCCCCATCATTCATGAACTGATGATACTCTTCCTCTGTCGGCAACATGCCGGTGATGTCGATGGTGACACGCCGCAAAAATTCCTCATCTGTGCATAACCCACTAGGAAGAATTCGGAGTTGATTCAGCTTTTTTCCAACCAACTGGTCGATGTAATTTCCTTTAACCTCGGGAGCCTCATATTGAAGATCTTCAGGCAACACCAAAACCTGCCTCCCTTCTGTCTTCGTTTCAAAGCGTGCCATGATGAACGCTTCACCCCGGGTACCGGCGGTTACATTTCCATTCTTGTCGACCGCAGCAGATGTTTCATTGTTAGTCATGAATGCTGAAAGATTCGTAACATCACGCGTGGTTCCATCCGAGTAGTGCGCCACAGCGATAAAACGTTGAGTACTACCTGTTCCCTCGATGACGGCTTGTGGGGGATAGATTTCAAGTTTTTCAACCGAGGGTGGTGGCGTAGCATCTTTCAACGCTCCTGCCTGCAACCACTCCAACATCATCGCGTAATAAACACTGTCGTCGCCAAACAACTTGCCACCAGTGTGAGGAACCTGCCCCACGGACTTAGTCAAAAACAAACTGTCTTCGGGAACAGCCAAGTTGATGCGTCGCATTCCGATTTGGCGTGTGATCCGCGTGTAA
>CAXGRW010000959.1:0-1890 GCA_964012125.1 uncultured Rhodopirellula sp. | reverse complement strand
GAGTCATTACGCAGTTTTACCGACCCATTACGAGCTTATTTGAGGGCAAACTGGTCACTTTCTGAGATCTTTCATCGTTCGAAAGATCAAACGACTGCCACTAGAGAGGGCGGCACCCACTTTTTGGTGATGACAGATAGACGGTCGCCGGCGCATCTGCGTCATCGATGTGGCGTTGAGCTTGTAACTCAAAGGATTGTCGAACCGACACCTTTTACCGGCATGACGCCTGCCGTTGGAAACGTGAGCGAATCGGCGCGTGACGCTCGGTTGACTGATTTGGGGACTCATCAGAATGTGTTACTGCGATCGGGAAACATCAGGGTGTCATTGGCTGCTTCACCATACGGTGACTCCGTTTCGGATTTCGCTGAGGTGGGAGATGTTGATGCTCGCTGCAGCGTGCGATTTCCCTCGTTGATCAAACGGGTTGCGATCGGGGAATCTGGCAACGCAAAAGATGGAAGAGTCTCTGGGGTCGCTTGGCCACCGGAGTTACGGAACAGCTTTTCTGAGATCGATTCGGTTGAGTTTAATATCGAAAGTGTTGACGAGATGGTGGCCGCCGAAAATGTTGACTTCTCATCTGCTCCAGTCTCTGTGCAGGCTGATGTCAGTTCATTACCAATTGATTTCAATCGCCCACTCAAGCTTGATGACGCCATCGCGAAGAAGCTTGATTGTTCAGCTGTGATTTGCCCACCCGAAATGCAGGCTAGTGTGAATCTGAGCGAAACCGTTCGCCAGCAAAGATGCACGACATCGCTGAATGATCGCGCTGCCTGAATCATTGAGTATGGCGGCACGAGCCATGCTTCAGCTTGCGTGATCAAGAGCTTGCGGAAACAGAAATCGCGTCGACCCATCGATGAGTGATTTTCTCGTGATTCTGGAAGCGAAGATGTGGTTGTCACACGTAGTGGGTGTCAGTGAACTGAACACGTCGTTTCTCGTTACCGTTTCCGATGAGTGCAAAGCCCCAGTCGCACAGTAATTTTTCTTCTGAGTCAGCAAATTCCCGGATGAGCCAACCTCGGCGAGCCGCTGGTGAGTTCGATGGGGGTGAGCGTCGCCTGCGTTCAATGTCAGGTTGGTCCACCAACTGAACTCCCGGTAGAGTGGCAGCAATCTTCTTGAAGTAACCTTCATTTGAAAGTTCATGGTATCGAAGGTCAATCTTCTTGCGATCAGTCCATTCCGAATCGGGCCCCATTTGATCAATCATTGCTCGCTTGGTTAACCAGTCGATTTTTCCTAGTGCGTCGGAAAAATCGGCTGCATCTTTTCGATAGGCGACTGCAGCATTGAGGAGTTCCCGCCAACGCTTCAAAATGAGCGGAGCCTCGCCCTGCTGTGCTGCAGGTACGCCAGCAACAAATGATTCAGCGGCAGCGAGGTACGATTTTTGAATGTCCAATGCGGACATCTCACCACGGTTCGTGGCAACGCGGGTAACCAAATGCCAGTCGCTGGCGATACGTCCCAAGGCATGAATCGGTGACTTGATTCTAAGCATTTTCTGATGGTGCCCCGATTCGATCATGTCCAACAGCAGAGACACTGATCCGACTTTTACATACTCTGCCAGGTCAGACAGGTTCGAATCCGAAAGTCCGATCTGGAGACGCTGTTTTCGGCCAAACATTTGTTTGGTTGATGCGAGTGAGTAGAAGGATTTTGCACAGAATTGACCGAGCCAATGCCCAAATACGAAGATCGGTTTTTCACCATTGAAACCACCCATGTCTGCAATCGAATCTACTGCGATCCCCTTTGCACTCACATGGTAGCGGCCATTAGGGTCTAAGGTTCCAGTGCCGCAAAGGACAACCCGAGACACTAGAAAGGCTGTCAGACAGCGACGTTGTCGCCGAAACGCGATGTGCCTGA
>CAXGRW010000958.1:0-1896 GCA_964012125.1 uncultured Rhodopirellula sp. | reverse complement strand
TACACAAAACCTCCTCGCGATTTGTTACCCAATAATGAATCCCCCGAGCGGCGTTCAAGAAAAGAACTAATCAAACGTGTCTTCTCTGCCTCCGGACTGTTCCAAATAAATGACAAAGACCTGCCGGAAGAATTGACGGATAGCCAACAACAGGAACTGAAAAGACTGGAGAACGAAACTGCCGCAGCCAAGAATTCTCTACCTCCTTCATTGCCCATGGCTCACGTGGTTCAGGATTCTGGCAACAAAGACCTTCATGTCTACATCCGTGGTGATCCCGCTCGACCGGGCGAAGCCGCACCGCGACGCTTTCTTCGCATTCTGACCGGCGACAACCGCATACCGTACACAAACGGTAGCGGACGTCTTGCGCTAGCGAACGATATCGCCTCACCCGACAATCCCTTGACCGCCCGCGTGATCGTGAATCGTGTCTGGCAACATCATTTTGGACGTGGCTTGGTGGACACTCCCAGTAACTTCGGCACCCAGGGGTCCCCACCCACGCATCCCGAATTACTCGACACGCTGTCGGTACGTTTCATGAATGCTGGCTGGTCACTCAAGTGGCTACACCGTGAGATAATGTTATCGACCACCTATCAGCTTTCCAGCAACCACAGTGCGAACGCAGAAACCATCGACCCGGAGAATCGCTTGCTGTGGCGAATGAACCGTCGCCGACTCGAAGTGGAATCGTGGCGTGATGCGTTACTTTCGGTATCTGGAAATCTCGACAAAACCACAGGTGGGCCAACAGTTAGCCTTGATGACACTAACAACAACCGGCGTACCGTCTATGGCGCGATCAGCCGACACAATCTGAACGGCTTGCTTCGACTTTTTGACTTCCCAGATGCCAACGTTACCAGTGCTGTTCGAACAGAGACGACCGTCCCCCAGCAACAATTGTTCGTTTTGAATAGTGATTTCTTTGTCAAACAAGCGAAATCGCTCGCAGCACGCGTCCAAGCGGAATCTGGCAAGAATCTGGAAACCCAAGTACATCGCATTTATCAATTATTGTTTGCCAGAAACGCAGATCCGCAAGAGCTGGCAATCGCCGACGACTTTGTTTCACAACAAAACCCGAAGACCGCGAAATTGTCCCGTTGGGAACAATATGCGCAAGTGCTGCTCGGTTCCAACGAATTCCTTTACGTTGATTAACATGACCCACCATACCAATTTGAGTCGTCGCAGCCTGCTATCCAAAATCGGTACAGGCATGGGCACACTGGGCCTTGCAGGGTTACTCCATGAGCAACAGATGCTTGCTGGAGATCCATCGGCAGGTCCACGCGGTAAGGCAACTGCGTCAACCGGAAATGCCTTGGCAACCAAGCCGCCCCACTTTGCCCCCAAAGCAAAACGCATTATCCACCTGTTCATGAACGGTGGTCCATCCCAAGTTGATACGTTCGACCCAAAGCCGATGTTGGAAAAGTATCATGGCAAACGTCCGCCCGGCGCTGACTTGAAAACCGAACGTGGCACCGGTGGATTATTGAAGTCACCTTTCAAATTTTCAAATTGCGGTGAATCAGGCCTGCCCGTCAGTGAGATTTATCCCGAGGTGGGAAAATGCATTGATGACATCTGCGTCATCAGGTCCATGCACACCGACGTACCAAATCATGAGCCTTCGCTGCTCATGATGAATTCAGGCATCACGCAACCCACCCGCCCAAGCATGGGATCGTGGCTGTGTTATGGGCTCGGAAATGAAAACCAGAACTTGCCCGGGTTCGTGGTGCTATGTCCCGGAAAGCCGGTCGTAGGACCACAACTATGGAGCAACAGCTTTCTGCCTGGCGTCTACCAAGGCTGCCATATCAACAACAGCAACATGGATCCTACACGAGTCATTCCGCACATCAATAATCGCCATCTTGA
>CAXGRW010000957.1:0-1904 GCA_964012125.1 uncultured Rhodopirellula sp. | reverse complement strand
GGTCCTTTCGCCGTCCTACGATCGTGAAATGTCCATCTTCAGATTTGATCGCAAGGTCACCAGTTCGTAGCCAACCATTACAAATCGTTTGATCGGTTGCGGCCTGGTCCTGCCAGTATCCCAACATGATTTGCGGACCACGTATGAGGAGTTCACCAACTTCTCCCGCAGGTAATGATTCCAGCTGATCGCGTTTCGGACTGCCCTGTGTAGGGTTGTCCGCAGGTTGATTGACTTGATCGTTATCGGATTCCTCGACTGGAATGATTCTGCATTCGGTGCCTGGCAGTGGAAGACCGATTGTTCCATAGCGTGCTGATGAAAAGAGGTTCCCCACGTGTGTGACAGGGGAGGCCTCGCTTAGCCCGTAGCCTTCGACGACGAGTGCTCCGGTGTGTCGCGAAAATTCGCTGCCCACTTCACCATCCAGTGATGCACCGCCGGAAATGACCCAGCGTAAGCCTTCAATTTTGGGCGGGTGTGATCGAAATCTCTCATTCATCGCTACCAGCATCGCTGGAACAGCATGGAAAACAGTGGGAGCATGTTCTTCGATCAAGCGTATGACCGGTCGGACGGCGAAGCGATGATGAAGCACCAACGTGGCCCCCATCGCGACGCCGCCCATGACTGTGGCGCTCATTCCGTAGCTGTGGAAAAATGGCAGCACGGCGAGCATCTTTTCTTCGCCAAATGTCCCACCAGTCCACTGATATTGTTGCCACGCGTTCGAAACCATGTTGGTGTGACTCAATGTCACTGCTTTGGGAGAACCTGTCGTTCCACCAGTGGGCAAGATGTAGGCTGGATCATGAACGGGATCGATCGAGATCGGCTGCCATTTTCTTTGCGTTGCATTTATCTCATGCCAAAACCATTTGCTGTGGGAGTTTGTCGGCAGTGTCCATGAACCAGTACGACTATGGCGTGCCCATAGGTACCCCAGTTGGTGGAGTGCAGGTAGGTGCTGTCGAATCGAAACCAGTAATGATTGAACCGTTTTGTTTTTGCCGTCGTGAACGAGGTGTGAAAGCATGTCCAAGCAGATCACATGCTGGCATCTGGTTTTGCACAGCAAATCCTGGACTTCAGATTGGACCATGAGTGGGCTGATTGCAATTGCCACGCCACCCGCTCGCCATATAGCGTTTGCAGCGATGATATATTCCGGCACGTTTGGCAACAGAATGCCGACCCGATCACCTGGGCGTATGCCCAGACGCTGCAACATGGCAGCTGCATGAATCGCTTTACGATTCAGGTCTTGATAACTCCATTGATGATCGCCATAGATCACTGCGTCGCGATTTGGAATTTTCTCAGCGGCATGTTGCAGTAACCCAAACGCCGGGACGTTCTTGTAGTCGGTAATACCAGTGATTGAAGTGTGCGAAGCGGAATGTGCAGTGTCATTGCGTCGACGCATCACCATGCTGTGGTCCGGTTGCCCGTAGGTCGTGTCTGCGCTGGTGGCGAACCGCTTTTTGAGTGCACTTTGTGCGTCGGCATTTGCCGGCAACTGACCCATTTTCGACCTCCAAGAAGCTGAGGACGCATCCCTGCTTTGCCGCGTCATCGCTCAAGGGGTCGATGATTCGCGTTCCTGTGCGTCGGCGAATCAGGACGGTTGAATGACCAGAATGCCGACGGTCGGGCTGTCGGCTCGTGGCAGCCAAGCTGCAATCGTAGAAGAGTTGGAAAATGGCTCAGAGCGGTTTGCTCATGAGCACAAGCAACGTAAGAAAGACAGTGAATCGAGCCGAACGGTCTCTCTCGCTGCGTGTACCTGAGTATACGCCTCAAACGCCACTTGGGTCAAGTAAAATTACCTTAAAAGTCTTTAAGGGTAGTATTGGCGTCTTTGTTGGGTTGGCCTTGTGATGGGTTTCACAAGGCTAATCTTG
>CAXGRW010000956.1:0-1908 GCA_964012125.1 uncultured Rhodopirellula sp. | reverse complement strand
CGTCATCAACACTGACAAATCTTGACCAGCACTCAAACGTAATTGTCTGATCTTTTTTGTTGAACCTGACAATTCCGTGCCCATCTGCTCGCTGAGTCTCATCCTTCCGATCTTGGGGATTCGCATACACCAGCATACGAATCAGATTCCCCAGCCCATCTTCGTATTCGCCTGTCCAAGGCAGAGGACTATTGGCAACAGGATTCTGCCCGGGTTGCTCGTCTTCAGGGTGCCACTGGCGACCGTAAATTGTGTTGACGATAGCTGGAGAAGTGAATGCGTAAGGACCATCAGAAGGAGCCTCCAAACCGTGCTGGACCAAGACAGCTAAATGCTGGTCTCCGCACAAATGAGGCGCCCAAACCCTGCGAATCTTTTCCAATGCCACCTGCCTTCCAGTCTGCGGTCAGCCGTTGCAATCCAAATCTGCTAACAGCCGATTGGAAGGGCTACCGTGAAGATGCACGGCACCGCAAAAAGCAGTCTGGCTGAGTACTGCTTTCATTGCAGCTCCACTCCAGTCATCAGTCCATTGATCGAGAAAGAGAAGCTGTCGGTCGCCTAGCAGTTTAAGTTCCGGAAGATCAACAGATGCACGATCATAAGCGGGATCATTAATATGGTCTGGCCGCGGGCCCATTTTTGGAATTTTACCCTGAGGCCCACTTTTAAACTTTCGGTCTTCAAGAATTGCAAAATCAATTCCACCCAACAGTAGATTGGTGTAATGAACCCCAATGCCACGCTCGATCGGCGTCGCATCAAAAGGATCGGGCAAATGCCAAGTCTGGTATTGCTGCACCATATTGACGTAAGAAGCGGGGTAGAAAAAACCTCCTGCTGGGCCAGCTGCCGTCCTGGCCTTCTTGCCATTCTCACCCCAAATATTCGCTTGCCCAACATCGTGATCATCAGGAATCGTGATTGTGGGACGATCCTTCATGATCTCGCGGAATTGCATTCCGAACTCCAGCCATCCAAAAGTGTGGTGATAGGACTGATCACCAGCAAAGAACAACAGATCAGGATCCTGCTTCATCAGATTCTCAACCATCGTGGGACGGGGTCCCGGAGTCCGACTACTGTTACAGGACAGTGACCCCACCACAATCGTTTCGTTGTCGATAGGGTCCTTGCGTTATGAGACCATCAAACGTTGCCTTTTCACCATGACTCAATCGGTAATCAAAATCCTGTGTTGTATCCCAATCCTTGACACGAAAATGCGTTGACCAACCGGTGTACAGTACTTTCTCAAAAGCGTCTTTCCGCCAAACTGCATTCCCTACGGGTCGAACTTCCAGGACACCTCACGAGACTCATCTGGAAGCAGTGGAAACAGCTGTGCTGTGATTTTCAATGTTCCGTGTGCGACGGTGTAGACGGCAAACCCAAGCACGTCATCCTGAGGAATCATCAAACGTGGTCCATTGCACACTTGCCTTTGGTTTTCCAACACTCTCCAACGGCATCCGAATCAAGTTTTGGAAAGTCAGGTCCAACAGGCTTGTTCGATTCACCCTGAGTGGGCCCCACACCAAGCCACAAAAAGAAATGCAACACACAAAGTGCGAGCAAGCATCCATCATCTCCGAGTCTAAAAAACATCTGCAAGCAGCAATCAGCTGAGCCCACATGATACCCCAACAAGCACAACTCGGAGTGTCCTGTCCACCAGAACCTTCAAAGTGATTGCGTAGCTGTTTTTGGACTGCCAACCAAAGGACCAGAGTTCACCTGGAATGCAAGGTGTTCTACCCACCACCCCTACCACCCACCACCCTTAGCGAAAGGCTGGGCGCACGGCCAACAGTTCGACTAGACAACAAGTCGACGGGAAATGCAACTTTGGCAGCGGCAAAATAGCAGGGTATCCGCGTAGCCGTTCAGACGCGATGAAGCCTGTAA
>CAXGRW010000955.1:0-1923 GCA_964012125.1 uncultured Rhodopirellula sp. | reverse complement strand
TAATTGCCGAATGGCCACAAGATCGAACCACGTGTAGATCGGAAAGCCTTCGTTGGATTCTTCATCGCTTAGCCAAGTCCGGCGGCCAAATCGAATCCAACTTCGCTGCAGATTGCCCGCAACGATGCACGGTTCGACTCGTTCATTTTCAAAATTCAATAGAAACCGTTCGGTTGATTGCCTGTACAGCTTCGCAGACAGTTCGCGTGGTTCTTGAACTATTCCCTGCGTCGTAATTTCGACATCAAAGACACGTGTGACCGGTTGATTCAGAACTGTTGCCGCGCGGGTCAGCGTCGCTTGGGCCGACGGCGGTGCCATTGACACGTACACGCCGCAGGTGACCAGCATCATCGCAGCCAGAGTCAGGACTATACGTACGCGAGATGTTCGCGGGCGAAAGAGTGTGGCATGACTGTGAGTTCGTGCTTTTGGCGGTGTCTGGATACCAGGCTTGTCCCCATGTTGCGGATACTTCGCCAACAACCGCTGGACTCGCCGTTCGCGTTCGCTTGGTTGTTCGTGCAGACTGATTAGCAATGAATCCAACTGGAGTGCTCCCCTAAAACGGATGCGCGTGTTATATGAAGGATCTCACAAGGAGATCATTGATGACCAGAAAGCGAAAACGACGAAAGCCTGAACAGATCGTAAAACTACTTCAGGAAGGCCACGCGATGCTTGCGGCCGGTAAATCGGAAGCAGAAGTATTCCAGAAGCTTGAGATCACCGAGTCCACTTGGCAGCGATGGAACAGTCAGTACGGCGGTATGAATTCCGATGAAGCCAAACGACTGCGTGAGCTTGAGATAGAGAACCAGCGTCTCAAGGAGATGCTTGCTGAGGCTGAGCTTGACAAGCGTATTTTGAAGACAGCTTTGGAGGGAAACTACTGAGCCCGACACGGCGACGCGAAGCGGTCAATTACGTTCAAAAGACTTGTGTCGTATCGCAGCGTCGGGCATGCCAGACCTTGGGGCAACCTCTGAGTACACAGCGTTACCAACCAAAGATGAAAGAAGATGAATCATCACTGATCAAGCGAATCTTGGAACTTGTCGTCGACTTCCCACGATTCGGCTATCGAAGAATCACTCGTCTCCTTCGAAGTGAAGGCTGGAGAGTAAACGCTAAACGCGTCTACCGGCTTTGGCGTCAGGAGGGACTGAAGGTTCCGAAAAAGACGATAAAACGAAGGCGATTAGGAAGCAGCGAGGGAGGCATCCTACGCCGCCGTGCTGAACACAAAGATCATGTGTGGTCGGTGGATTTCATCTTTGACCGAACGACCAATGGGCGTTCACTCAAGATGTTGGTGATCATTGACGAATTCACTCGTGAATGCATCGCCTTAGAAGTTAGCCGGAAGTTGAGCAGTGACGACTTTATCGACGTGTTGGTTGACCTGTTCGCGATTCGGGGTGTTCCAAAATTCATTCGGAGTGACAACGGTCCAGAATTCATTGCACGTCGAGTGCGTGAGTTCCTTGACTCGATCGATGTAGGCACGTCTTACATCGAGCCAGGCAGCCCTTGGCAGAATGGCTACGTGGAGAGCTTCAACAGCAAATTCCGCGATGAGTGCCTGAACTGCGAAGAATTCCCGACCGTGCAGGAAGCACGCGTCATCATCGAGCAATGGAGGCAAAGCTACAACCATCGACGACCTCACAGTTCGCTCGATGGCCTTACCCCGGCGGCGTTCGCATCTCACTGCGCCGCTTTAACTACAGTCGCTGCGCTCCCTACGTTAAAGCGGCACAGCAAAGTGGAAACAATTACCCAACCCATTCCTTCATAAGCGTGTGTCCAAGATTGGGGTCAATTCACGTGTTTTTTGGGCTTTAGACTCTCAGACCATCTGGATCAGTTTTTGGCGAGCACTCCACTCTTGCTTCCAAAGTCGATGGACACGTTTCTCGT
>CAXGRW010000954.1:0-1934 GCA_964012125.1 uncultured Rhodopirellula sp. | reverse complement strand
CTCGCTTCCCGAGTTGGGTTTACCATCCGATCTTTATCAACTTGCAAACTACAGTCACGGCCTGGTTCTGATCGCAGGCCCCACAGGAAGTGGTAAAAGCACGACACTTGCCACATTGATAGACCGTATCAATGAAACACGCACTGGTCACATTATCACGATTGAAGACCCAATCGAGTACCTTCACCAGAGCAAACGATCGCTTGTTGATCAGCGTGAAGTTGGGCAAGACACGGCAAGTTTCAACGAAGCGCTTGTGGCCTCGATGCGGCAAGATCCGGATGTAATCCTGGTGGGTGAGATTCGCGAAATCAACACGATCCGAACAGCCATTACGGCAGCCGAAACCGGTCATCTCGTTTTCGCAACTGTTCACGCGGGTGATTGCGTTGGGTCGATTGATCGACTCGTTTCCGTTTTTCAACCCGAGGAACAAACATCTATCCGCAGACAGTTGGCGATGGTTCTTCGCGCGGTGGTTGCCCAGAAGTTGATCATGGGCGATGGACCACAGATCAGGAAAACGCTCAAGCAGTCGAGTAATGATCCTCTCGCTGCTAAATCGAAATACGTTCTCGTGAGCGAGGTGATGAAAGTGACCAATTCAGTCGGCAACCTGATCTCACAGAGCAAGGATTCCCACATCTATTCAAGCATTGAAACCGGCCGCGGTGACGGAATGTACACCGCAGATGAATGTCTGGCACAACTCCTTCGGTCCGGCCAGATCAGTGAGAGAACTGCACAAGGTCTGGCGAGAAATCCACGACTGGTTGTTAGTCGCGCCAGTACTCTTCGGCCAGCCCGAATGCGGATCGATGACCTAATGGAGAGGCCAGAATGAGTACAACGTTTGACGAAACCTCAAAGTCTGAACCGTTGGACATGTCTGTCGTGCGAATCGACCCAAGTTGGGCACTTCGAATACCTGTTTCACTTGCCCGCCGCAAGAAAGTGTTACCGTGCTGCCTACTTGGCGACCGAGTTTTAGTTGCGTGCGTCGACTGTAACGACGTCGCGACACTGGACACCATTGAACGTCAACTTGGCACTCCAGTTGAGCCAATTTTAGCTGAGGAAGAGTCGCTGGAAGTCGCGATTCGCGAGACCTTTGGTGGGCAAACCGCTAGAACCGGTGCTATCCGTGTAGCGGCAGGACGAGGAACCGATGATGAGGATGCAGTTGAGATTTGCGAGGAGATCTTGCAGGCAGCAGCATTGCGTGATGCCTCAGACATCCACATTGATCCCTTGTCTCAGCAGGTTCGGGTCCGGCTGCGAGTGGACGGACAACTGGAGGATTACCGCCACTTTTCCAGTGAGCTACATCCGTCGATCACCTCTCGCATCAAGGTCTTGGCGGACATGGACATTTCGGAACGCCGCTCGCCTCAGGACGGACGTTTCTCTTGGACTTCTTCGCGGGGTGAAGCAGTCGATGTCCGCGTTGCAACGTTACCAACACGGTATGGTGAGTCTGTCACGTTGAGGCTGCTGGCCAACCAAATGGACAACTTAACCCTGCAACGACTGGGGATGGAACAAGACGATTTGGTAAAATTCTCAAACGCCATCGACCGCCCCCATGGTTTGATCCTGCTGACAGGACCGACCGGTAGCGGCAAGAGTACGACTCTGTATGCCGGCATGAAACAGCTCATTTCAACAAGGGCACTTCACGTGGTCACGGTGGAAGACCCGGTCGAGTACGAGATGGATGGCATAGCTCAAGTGACCGTGGATTCAGCCGATAAAGTGAGCTTTAGCAAGGCGTTGCGTTCAATTCTTCGTAACGATCCGGACGTCATCATGATCGGTGAAATCCGCGACGCAGAAACGGCCGACATCGCAATCAAAGCGGCCCTTACTGGGCATTTGGTATTCAGCACACTCCACACCAACACGGCAGCTGGTGCTGTCACACGCTTGATTGA
>CAXGRW010000953.1:0-1935 GCA_964012125.1 uncultured Rhodopirellula sp. | reverse complement strand
CAAAACTTATACAATGCTGTTTTACGAATGGACAGTCGTGCTGCAAAACCACATTGCTCACATGGTCCGTCAGCCACGCATAACGTGCCCGATGCCGAAAGAAAAAACTGGTTGCTGCTTGCATCGTGACCGCAGACTCAACCGGCCGCGTTACGATTGACGGCCGACAGAGACGCTCTCTGCATTCGTGGTCCAACAAACCCTCAACACCACATGTCAGTTGCTCCATGCCTGTTTCGGAACCCCCGGCAGCAGAACCCCCGGCATTCGTGATACCGACATTGATCGGTGCGATTATTGCCACTCCTTCGTCGCGTCCGCCTACCTTTTGATCCGGTTGCCGCGGGATCGACTTCGAGAAAGACCAACTCCTCAGGAAACGTTCATCCAGCGTTTCGACGTGCGGAATGCCTGAGGCCATTACCCCCACGCTTGAGTCACATGAGACAAGATAGCGTGGAGTCATGGGGCGGAAGTTCTCAACACCATTCAGAAATACAGGTCCAGTTCGGATTCTGTGCATCAATCCGCTAGTCACCGCCTGATCGACCACGCCAGACGTTGATCCCAACACGCACGACACTTTGACCTGCGATGAAGCCTCAGCAACTTTGTTGCACCGCACGACGTCGGTCTCACTGGTAACGCCATCCCATTGCAAACACTCACCTGCAAAACCACGCACAACAGGAGCGGACTTCGTTGCGATCGACGGCCTCGAAACCCGACAATGGCTGATCGCCAGCCCCCTGACTTTCCCTACCCACTCAGTGCTGGCCAGCGTTACTGACGCGGAACCAAACACATCGTGAACATCATTATCAAAGAGACAGCCAAGATGCGCTGCGATTCCATGAGAACTCGCGAATGCGACAACGCTTGCAACTTGTATCGCTGGACCAACACCACGCGAACCGACCACAACCTGAAACTCTGAAACCCGTGCCCAAAATCTAGGCGTGCTAACTGCTGCAGAGACAGGGATGGAATGACCGGATACAGCCTCGATAGCACTTGGTCCCGCCGATGCAGTGATTACCCACGAACCGTGCAAAGGCAATTCACGATCATGCATTCGCAGAACAACGCGATGAATGTCCACTGGATTTTGAGCGTGACTTCGAGACACCCATGCACCACACAAAGCCAGCGATTCTGTGCGCTGGTGATACTGACCGATGGCGAGCAGTTCTGAAACAGCAGGAATCACCTCAGTCGCGTTGTTCCATCCGCTGCCTTGATCGATCAGCAACAAATTTCCCACAAACCACCTGACCGACTCTCGGCCCGAAGTCCACGCCCAGTATTGGTTTCGCAATTCATCACCACTTACAACCGCGTTACTACTGTCCCCCGCCTCAATACCTTCTGGGGAACCGAGAGCAGAGCTAACGCTGGCCTCTTCCAAGCCGTTGCATCCCAAACCAGCAGACTCGACGCTTCCGTGACAACAAAGGCCTGACTGCCCAGACCCGTCCTCACCGCCACTGTTAACCCCGGTTCCAAGTAGCCAATCTGTCCTCGTCGCGTGAAGCTTTTGAACGGCGAATAACCGGGTCGCATCAAGCACTTTGCCACAGCCCGCTTCTGTAACGACGCGTGTCAATTGGCACGTAGAGTGAGCGTCTGATGCCGCCACACCATTAAACGAAACATCATTGAGTGTAATATCGCTGAACGAAACATGACCGTGCTGCACCAGGTGCCCTGCCACACGCCCAAGATTGCTGAACAACTGGGGGCCGCAAGTCACACGATGTGAGTCGTGCAGAAACTCACGGAGATGCAGAAGCTCAGATGAAACCAAAGCGTTGGCAGGACCGTTGGACGTCCGCCCGCCAAACTCGATCTCAGAACGCAAACAACCACCAAGTTCCGGAACTGCAGATTCAGGGACCGTGTATTTTTTCCCTACCTTTTCTAGCACTGCAGGTG
>CAXGRW010000952.1:0-1941 GCA_964012125.1 uncultured Rhodopirellula sp. | reverse complement strand
CGCACGCTTGCACCCTGGCAAAGATGGCCGCAACTTACAAAGACGCCGGTGTCGACTTGGACGTCTACGCCGAATCAATGAGTCGCCTGCCGCGGCTGATGCACCGTACCTTCAGTCCCCGGGTGATCCCCAGCGATGGCGGTTTTGCAGGACTGTTCAGTCTTGACTTTGCCGGAAAACTGTTCGCTCGAAATTACGCTGACCCGGTGTTGGTCAGTGGTACGGACGGAGTCGGCACCAAGTTAAAGATCGCCCAACTGACAGGGCGGCATAACACGGTAGGAATCGACCTCGTTGCCATGTGTGTCAACGATCTGCTTTGTACCGGCGCAGAACCCCTGTTTTTCCTCGACTACGTCGCGATGGGAAAAGACGACCCTGCTCGTCTGGAACAGATTGTTCAAGGAATCAGTGATGGTTGCGTCCTTGGGGACATGGCGCTGCTCGGCGGTGAAACGGCAATCATGCCGGACATGTACGGAGACGAAGATTATGACCTTGCCGGATTCGCAGTCGGCGTGGTCGAAAAGAAGCGTTTGATCAATGGCAAGATGATTAACGACGGTGACGTCGTCTTGGGCATGGCCGCAAGCGGACTGCACAGCAACGGTTTCTCGCTGGTAAGAAAAGTAATCAACGATGCGAAGCTCAACTGGGACGACTGCCCAGAAGCCTTGGGAGGCAGCTCACTCGCCGATGCTTGCCTGAAACCGACCCGCATTTACACCAAAGCACTGAGGGCCGTGCAGTCGCACTATCAGGTGAAACAGGTGCTGCACGGACTAGCCCACATCACTGGGGGCGGTTTCGAAGAAAACCTTGACCGGATTCTTCCCCCGGGTGTCGACGCAATCATCGAACCTGATTCATGGGACAAGCCGGCCATCTTTGACTGGTTGCAAGCGACTGGCAACGTTGCCGACAGCGAAATGAGAAGAGTGTTCAACATGGGAATTGGCATGGCTTTGGTCGTAAGCGAATTTTATGCACCAAGCATTGCAGCCCAGATCAATGACCTCGGCATCCCGTGCGTCCCAGTTGGCAAGATTGTCAGCGGAAACGGAAAAGTTCGATACTCAGATACACCCGCCTAGCCTGTCGCAGGCACCCGTTCGACGGCAGCACGCTGAAACACCTGCCGAGAGTGGTGACACCATGGATAGCCCTCGGCAGCAAGCGAATGAACCGCGTCCGGCAGAAAACGGGCAGCATCTTTAATCCACCCGAACCATTATCCGCCCCGCTTCGAGGCTCAGGATTCTCTGTCATGAACTTTAGTTACCACGACGCGTCCAAGATGATCGACCATGCGTTGCTGATGCCGACGCTGACCACGGAGGAACTTGACAATGGCTGCAGGATGGCTGCTGCCTACGAAGTTGCGAGTGTCTGCATCATGCCGTATTACGTAGCACGTTGCGCCGAGCTACTGAATGATTCTGGCGTTCTGCCCAGCACGGTGATTGGTTTTCCCCATGGCGGTCAAGCCACAAGCACTAAGGTTGCCGAGTCGGAGCGGGCGATCGCTGATGGCGCGATCGAGCTTGATATGGTCATCAATATTTCCGCAGCGCTGAGTGGCCGTTGGCAATATGTGACTGATGAAATCAAGGCAATCACGACGCTAGCCCACGAACATCAGCGGAAAGTCAAAGTGATTTTCGAGAACTGCTACCTGGAAGATTCACAGAAACAACGTTTGACTGAGATTTGCTGCGATCTTGGGGCAGACTGGATCAAGACATCGACCGGCTTCGGAACCTCGGGAGCCACCATGCCTGATTTGGAATTAATGCTTGCCCACCGAACTCTTCCGACACAAGTGAAAGCTGCTGGCGGAGTCCGCGACCTCGAGACCCTGCTTAACGTGCGAGACATGGGCGTTTCACGCGTTGGAGCCAGCGCTACCGCAGCGATTTTGGACCCAGCACGCGAGCAACT
>CAXGRW010000951.1:0-1944 GCA_964012125.1 uncultured Rhodopirellula sp. | reverse complement strand
CTCCGCTCTGCGTTTTGTTGCACTTGGCCATTCTCCTCACATTTGCAATCAGTGGCTGCAGTAGCAAAGACACAACGCCAGTCCAAACCAGTGGCGACGCTATCGATCAATACCTTCAAGAAAACCCCGAGGAAGCCTTCAGCAGTGATGGTTCGGAATCGGACGAGACAAGAGAAGACGAAGAAGAACAGTAATCTCGCTTGCCCGTTCAAGTGAGATCGAAAGCACCTTCATGCTCATCTAACATTTTACATTGCTTTACTTAAGAACAAGGCGCGATTTCAGATGCACAACCTTCAAAAGCGGACCGCGTTTACACTGGTCGAGCTATTAGTTGTTATAGCGATCATCGGAGTCCTCGTTGGGCTTTTACTGCCGGCTGTTCAGGCGGCACGTGAAGCTGCTCGCCGAATGAGTTGTAGCAACAACTTCAAACAAATCGGTCTCGGCTTGCACAATTACCATTCCAATTTCAAACGTCTGCCCATGATGCGTGGGGGTACCGTTCGGCCACCGGGCACAAACAACCTGATGGCCCGCCGGCCTGTCGCACCCGGGTCTGCCGGCGGCGGCAACAACTTCCACAACCTCAGCATTTTAGTTCCATTACTTCCTTTCGTTGAGCAGCAAGCACTTTGGGAGGAGATAAGCAATCCGTATCAGTCAAAGCAGACACCAGGACTCTTTTTCAATGCCATGGGTCCCCAAGTAGCGATGTCTTTGGCCGACCATGCTCAGCACCGTTATGATCCCTGGTTGGTAAACATCCCCACTTATCGATGCCCCAGTGACCCTGGAAACGGATTGCCGGCTCAAGGTCGCACTAACTACGCAGCCTGCATTGGCGATTCGATTCAATTTCAGAACACAGGCCCCAAGAATCAAACAGGCATTGTTGCCAAGGTACGCGCAGGACGTTGCCGCGGAACCAATCGCGGCATGTTCAGACCACGAACGCTTTGCAAGTTCCGTGATGTGCTCGATGGTCTCGCAAACACCATCATGGGAGGTGAAATCAACACAGATCTCGGAGACAACGACATCACCACCCGCGTGATCCAACAGGGTGGGATACTTCACAACCCCAGCCGCTGCTACCTTCAAATCGATCCGGAACGCCCACGCCACTGGATTCCTACCGGTGATTTCGCGGGCAATAGCACGCAAGTTCAACGCGGTTACAAGTGGATGAATGGGCAGGCGGTCAACACGGGAATCACCACGATTATCCCACCCAATGGTCCTGTCTGCAGTAATGGCAACAACACCTACACCATGGGCATTTATGGCCCAAGTAGTCGACACGTCGGTGGTGCACACGTGCTGATGGGTGACGGCGCCGTGATCTTCATGACAGATTCAGTCGAGGCCGGCGACCGCACTGCTGGCAACGTTGTATGGAATGGAACAGGCGCAAGATCCCCGGGCAGCAAGAGCCCCTACGGTCTCTGGGGCGCACTTGGAACGCATCAAGGAAGCGAAGTGATTGAGGAATCACTCAACCAGTAATCACACCACAACCAGATGCAAACAACGATCGCCCCGTGGTGGATCTGCTGTTCCACCTGTTGATGTTACCTGCGAACTGGAGCCATCAGTTGCCAGCCAAGGCTTTCGAAAGGCACCTGGCAACTACAGGTTCTTGTTCGCAGGCAACGAGCAGAACCCAATGTTCATTTCCACCATTGGCTTACCCCTACTTCCGGTTCCCCAGCAGGTACCCCAGTAGGTCAACGAAATGTTGCTCCGATATTGTTTCTACAAAATTCGCTGGCATGGGAGACACAGTGGTCATTTTCTGCTCCTCAAGCTGATCCTTACGAATCACAATCTCTCTCCCCTGACTGTCAACTATCGTAACCTGCGGGGATTTCGGGTCGGTTTTTCTGACAAATCCGTTGAGAAGACGCCCGTCGATGGTTGAAATCAACGATGCACGAAAAG
>CAXGRW010000950.1:0-1946 GCA_964012125.1 uncultured Rhodopirellula sp. | reverse complement strand
TCCTTTTTCTGGTGGATCTGAGGTCTTTGATGAAACCGCAAAACTAAAATTTGCTGATGGGCTGACATTGGAATGTTGGGTAAAACCAGTGGCTTTGGGAAGAGGACGTTTGTGGGACAAAATCACACCCGGCAAAGGAGATGGTCTGCTGTTGGATTTGCATGGTGGTTTACGTTTCATTTGTGGGGATACGGTTGTGATGGCAGATCGTGCACCAGCAGTTGGCCAATGGACACACGTGGCCTGCACGGTGGATTTCAAATCTGGTCAAGTTCGATTCTTTCTCAACGGAGTATCAGCAGGAGGTGTGGCGCCCCACCTAAATGCGGACGCAAAGGGCTCGTTGGCTTCGATTGCGGCTTGGGCAAGTGTTGCCAACACGCTGATCAATCATGATGAATGTGTTACCAAACGATAGGAACAAGATGAATCTGAAATGCACAGGCTTTGACTCTGCATGGGGCATGCCGCGACGTCGCTTCCTGAATAGCTTCGGGATGGGAATGGGTGCCCTTGGCTTATCCGATCTGCTTTCTGGCGAGACGCAGGCAGCGGAAGTTGCCAATTTGTCTGGTGGTGTGTTGCCTGGTACCCATCATGTGGCCAAGGCCAAACGTGTGATTTTTTTGTTTCAAAGTGGAGGCCCATCACAGATTGATTTGCTCGATCACAAACCCCACTTGAACAAGGTTCATGGGCAGCAATTGCCCGATTCGGTGCGGCAGGGACAACGATTAACCGGAATGAGTGGCAATCAGTCGAGTTTGCCTCTGGTAGGTTCGCCTTTTAAATTCGCGCAGCATGGTGAGTCGGGGCAGTGGCTGAGCGATTTGTTGCCACACACTGCGGGGATTGCCGATGACATGTGCATTGTGAACTCGATGTACACGGAAGCAATTAATCATGGACCAGGCGTGACGTTCGTTCAAACGGGATCTCAGTTTCCGGGGCGGCCTAGTATTGGCGCATGGCTTAGTTACGGCCTTGGAACTGCGAATCAGAATCTGCCTTCATTTGTAGTCATGGTGACAAAGAATAAGGGTGGGCAACCATTGGTGTCCCGACTTTGGGGAAGTGGCTTTCTGCCTGCACGCCATCAGGGCGTCAGGTTTCGCTCAGGCAAGGATCCAGTTTTGTACTTGAATAATCCCCAAGGAATTGACTCTGCGAGTCGCAAACGGATGCTTGATGCTTTGGAGCAGTTGCATCACCTGCAACTGGATCAGCAGGCCGACCCGCAGCTCGAAACCCGAATTGAGCAATATGAGTTAGCATTCAAAATGCAATCGTCTGTTCCCGAAGTCGTTGACGTTGCAGGTGAGTCAAAAGAAACCCTGGACCTTTACGGGCCTGATGTGAACAAGCCCGGTTCGTATACCGCTAACTGCTTCCTCGCTCGCCGGCTTGCTGAGCGAGGCGTGCGTTTCATACAGCTTTATCATCCCGGTTGGGATCAGCATGGCGGTCTTCCAGGCGGACTCCGTAATCAGTGTCGCGAAACGGATCAAGCGTCTGCGGCACTCGTCAAGGATCTGAAACAACGCGGGATGCTGGAGGATACTTTGGTGGTGTGGGCAGGAGAGTTTGGTCGCACAAATTATTGCCAAGGGCAACTCAATGGCAATCAGTTCGGTCGTGATCACCACCCACGTTGTTATTCGATGTGGATGGCGGGTGGTGGGGTGAAGCCAGGCACGACCTACGGAAAAACTGATGAATACGGTTACAACATCGCTGAGGATCAGGTTCATGTTCATGACCTGCAAGCGACCATCATGCATCTGCTGGGAATCGATCATGAGCGACTGACCTACCGGCATCAGGGCCGGCGTTATCGGCTGACCGATGTTCACGGTGAGGTGGTGAAACAAGTGCTGGTTTGATCAGATTTCTGGGTGATCGCAGACGTGTTCACTCGGGCTACGCCGCGTTATCGTTTCCCAACG
>CAXGRW010000949.1:0-1949 GCA_964012125.1 uncultured Rhodopirellula sp. | reverse complement strand
TCGTTGCCGCTTTTCGGGCAGGAAAAAAAGCAAGAGCAGGCCAGTCCGAATTTCATGGATCATGTGCTGCCCATTTTCCGCGAGCATTGTCTGCAATGCCACAACGCGAATGATGCGGAGGCAGGTCTTGCTATCGACAGCTTTGGCGCGTTGATGGAGGGCGGCGGCAGTGGTGATACGGTTGCCTCGGGTGATGCGTCGGCCAGCAAGTTGTATCTCGTGATGACTCACGATGAAGAGCCAACTATGCCTCCGAATCAGGATCCAATTTCGAAAGAGAAATTGGATATCATCAAGAGGTGGATTGACGGTGGACTGTTAGAAAACAGTGGTAGTAAAGCGAAGAAGCGGAAAGGTCCATCCCTGAGCTTTAGCGCGATGGAAGGCGGCAAGCCTTCTGAAATTGTCATGCCAGAGAGTTTGTGGCGGGTGCCTGTCGTAGTGTCCGGACGCGCAGCGGCGGCATCTGCGCTGGCCGCCAGTCCTTGGGCACCTCTGGTTGCTGTGGCGGGGCAAAAGCAGGTTTCCCTATACCACACAGAAACAGGTCAACTTGAAGGAATCATTCCTTTCCCTGAGGGAATTCCACAGGTCCTGACATTCAGCGTTGACGGTGGGTATCTGCTTGTCGCTGGGGGCATGCATTCATCTAACGGAGTCGCGTCCGTCTACGACATTAAAACAGGCGAGCGGGTCATCAAAGTTGGAGACGAGTTGGACACGGTGTTTGGTGCCGATGTCAATGATGACCTCAGCAAGATCGCCCTCGGCGGACCTCAAAGGCTCGTCCGTATCTTTGATACCGGATCTGGTGAGTCACTATTTGATCTCAAGAAACATACCGATTGGGTCTACAGCGTCGACTTCAGTCCTGATGGAGTTCTGGTTGCTTCCGGCGATCGTTCCGGAGGTCTTCATGTATGGGAAGCAGACACCGGTCGTCTGTACTTGGATTTGGTAGGGCACAAAGGCGCCATTCGGGGACTTTCCTGGAGAGCCGATTCGAACGTTCTTGTCAGTGCCAGCGAGGATGGTACCGTCAAACTATGGGAAATGAATAATGGGAAGCAGCTGAAAAGTTTTACTGCTCATAGTGGAGGTGCAACGGGTGTGGTGATGGCCAGAGATGGCCGAATGGTCACCTCAGGTAAAGATAAAACGGTCAAGCTGTGGAATGCAGATGGCGGCGCGATTGCTACGATGCCAGCGTTTGCAGAACCTGCGTTAGAAGCCGTTATCACCCATGATGGCTCGCGCGTTATTGGTGGCGATTGGTCTGGGCGAACGGTGATGTGGGAAGTCGCTGATCCCAAAAAGTTCGTCGAACTAAGAGCAAACCCACCCCATCTCGAACAGTACAAGTCATCCGTTGCTGAGCAAATCGCAAAGTTGAATGCAGCTCTTGCGGCCGCTTCTGCTGCAGAAGTTGCCCAGCAGAAGCAAGTGGATGCGGGAAAATCAGCACATGCTGGCATGACGGCGAAGCTGGCTGAAACGAAGGCAGCACTTGTGAAAGCTACCGCCGACAAAGTCGCGAGCGAGAAAGCGATGGCTGAGATGCAGGCTCAGAAAACGGCGGCAGACAAAACTTTGGCAACGGGCAAAGCATCGGTCGTGGTATTGGCGAAGCAAGTTGACGATGCTCAGGGTTCCATTAAGGCTCAGCAGACGTTGATTGCTCAAGCTGTTGCACGCCGGGACAAAGCAGGCATCGAGAAGGTCGCGATCGAAGGGCAGCTCGCGAAAGTAAAGCAGCAGAATGAACAACTGAAAGTCGCCGCGGTGGCATCACTGTCACAGCTCGCGACACGTGATGTTGAGATCGCTGCGATGAGGCAGGCAGCGAAAAACGCGGAGGTAGCTGCCGAGACTTTCAGAAAGACAGCTGAGGCGGCGATCACGCAGCTTTCCAGCAAAGCGGCTGAACTCGGCAAAACGATACTGACGCT
>CAXGRW010000948.1:0-1954 GCA_964012125.1 uncultured Rhodopirellula sp. | reverse complement strand
TGATTGCGCTTCCGACGAAAGATCCAAGACATTTTCGCTGGCGAATTTTTGTGCCTGAAAATGAGACGGTCGTTAGTAAAACCAGTGTCGCGTGGGATCGGATCGTGCCCATGGAAGGACCTTTGAGTTTCATCGCACACGTTCGGTTTCGTGATGGCGAAAACGGCTGCTTGAAGGCATGGTGGGATGTGAATCGCAGTTCGGGCAGCACAGATATGGGCGGGGCCCGGTTGTATGAGTTTTTGAAAGGGCGTTGGGATGAGATGGAGATTGAACAGCTTGCGAGTGACGGTCGCGTTACAGTGCAGTCTGGTCAATTGAGCTCACTATTGCGGATAAGCATGCCCGATCAAATGCGGGCAGATGCACAGAAAGCTTTGTCCCCTCAAGATCTGAAATGGTACGTTCCGGAGCTGTTCCATTTGCAACTGGGGACTGATGCGGAGACAGGCGGTTCAGCACGCACAGACGCGTCAGCAAGTGGGAGAGAACCGTGAACGACTCAAATATTGATTTTGAGATTGATACGTCCGATTCACATAGAAGCGATACGCGGAATGGACTGGAATCCGGAGTTAGAAGGGGGCCACTACAGTGGAATTTGAAGGCCCTGATCCTGTTGGCACTTTTATGTGCCTCTTGGTTTTGCTATTACCGTTTGCGTCATGACAACGAACGGATGCGTTCTGCGATCCAAGTCATGCGGGCAGAGTCAAAGGCTCTTGTGATTCTGCACGCCGATCGTATTGCAGTGGTCAGTGCTCCGAAGACCTGGAGTGACCAGAAAAAGTGGAACGTGGCGTTACCAGGCAAGGAGGCGGTGGGCAGCGGTGGAGCCGCTTACAAGCTATGTCTTGCCACAAGTGGCTTGCAGTTGGAACGCAGGCCCCCGGCAGTGACCGAGTTTGCATTGCCGCATGGTAGGCATGCAATTGAACTGAAGACGATCGAGACGAAAGACGGATACAATGTCAGAGTCCTGCTTGATGACCAACCTGTGATCGAGGTCAGCCAGCCCCATGTTTGGACGAAGGATCGTGGAGGGATAGGTAGTGTTGTCACAGAGGAACAGTCTTTTCAGCCTGCGCGTGCTGGGGACGCCGTGTCCCTGTACAGCATTTACTACACAGAAGGAAAACCATCGCTTTCTAAAACGCGGTTGCGCGGAGTTGAGCTTTGGTTGGAGCCGGTGATTGCGCGAGGCAAAGAAGCACTTTGAGTCAGTACCAACTCCTTTCTTGACCGTGCGTGCGACGCATGGTCGCACTTGTTTGTTTTTTTCCTGTCGGTCAGGTTCCGATTCAGGTTACTGGAAAAGCCGGGGCCTTCTTTGTGGTTCGCCTGTTTTCAGCATTCAGCACACCATTCGTGCTGCGAAATTTGCGTCCAGATTTTGGAATCCATGGGAAAGGCTGTCGCCTCTTGTGACAACTGCGAGTCCAGGCAATCAGGGGGTGTGGGAAGAACTGTCATTTGGGTGGTTGTGAACGGGGTGTATTTTGATTTTATTCGGGTGGCCGATGAATGTTATTCTGCGGGAATTTGGGTTTTCGGTGACTCGGTGTTGGATTCCGCCGCATGCGTTTTTTCTCTCCTGATTGATGTCTCATGACACCTACACGCAATCGAATCTGTCTGCAGCAGACCAGCTTATCCGCTTCACAAAAATTTCTCTGCAAACAAGTGACCGCCGGTTTCAGGTTCCTTTGGCGTGGAACGTTGCGATACTGTTGCATCAGTTTCGTCTTGTTTGCGGTGATGGGAACGGCGCATGCGCAGAATCAGACCAGTACATTTTCTCCGGTCACTCGTTGGGACGGGAACTACAGAATCGAGGTGAAGGCTCGACCTATGGGAAGTGTGTTGATGCCCGGGCTTCAGTCATTCGCCTCGGGACAGGTTGGTGATCAATGGGTGATTGTCGCAGGAAAGACAGGTGGCATGCATTCGTTCA
>CAXGRW010000947.1:0-1956 GCA_964012125.1 uncultured Rhodopirellula sp. | reverse complement strand
ATTCTTCCGCAATCTTGCGAACAAACTTAAGCTTCGTCCCCCCTGAAACGAGCATTCGATTTGCAACCAGGTCATGTAGGCGGTTTGCATAAAATGGCTCGCCAACATCGGACTCGGCACAGATCACATCTCAGCCACACCACAGCAAAGCTAGCATTCCCGCGGTTTTTGTTCGAACGCCCGGGAAACAGAACTCGCCAATGCCAGCTCCCTGCACTCGGAAGGCTTTAGTCCAGAAAGCTGAAGACGCCCGATTTCGCCGACAGAAAAACGAAACACGAACGGAAAAAGTGCAACGCTTTACCGAACTCTGACAACGCGCAACGAAGTGACACCATGGAACAAAGCGACACCGAACCACTGATCCGATGTCGAAAAACTGCATTCAAAGCTCCCCAGGGCAATACGCGCGGCGTCGGACTCTCGACAAGAGAGCGGAACGAACGAGGAGAGGAGAGGAGACCGGTGATATGTTCGAAGATTCACCCCGGTGTGCATCGACCGGTGTTACACTGTGGTTAGCAGGATATGAAAAAATAAAGGCATGTGCCCCCTGCTTGCTGCAAAGTCCCTGGACGCAACTATCCTGCCTGTAAGTCCCTGAGATGCGGCCTGCCGTTTATTAATGCGCTTGCCCACCGCGATTGTTAACCGCCAAATCCTGCCAAGAAACATGCAACATGCTTTTCCGCTGTGGATACCTTGCTTTTTTCTGACAAGCTGGTGGTTGGCGGTCCCCTGCCAAGCAGTAGACCAAGCCCACAAACGTCTTGCCCAAAACTACTGCGTTGACTGCCACGGTCGCAGCGATCCCCAAGGCAACCTAGATCTCGAAAGCTTGCTTGACCAACCTATCGAGAACCATAGCGACACATGGGAACGAGTCGTTCGCAAACTTAGCACGCGACAGATGCCTCCCCGGGCTTCAAAGCGACCGACACCCGACGAGTACGGTGCTGCGTTGGGCCAACTCACCTCCGCTCTTGATGCTGCAGCAATTGTTACCCCGCAACCCGGAATCCTAACAGCGTTCAAGCGACTCAATCGGACGGAATATCAAAACGCCATACGCGACCTTCTCGATCTTGAAATCGATTCAACTGAGTATCTTCCTGCAGACGAATCGAGTGATGGATTCGATCACACTCGCATGCGTCACTTGTCACCCACACTGATAACGCGTTACCTGACAGCAGCGCAGCGGATCTCACGGCTGGCAGTTGGCTTGCCTGCTGCTTCACCTAGCGGCCGAACCTATCGCATCAGACCAGATGTCACTCAGGAGAAACATGTTCTTGGACTACCCCTTGGAACACGCGGCGGCGGTATTTTTCTCCACCACTTCCAGCAGTCCGGGACTTATGAGGTCCAAATACGCCTGACACGCGACCGAAATGATGAAGTGGAAGGATTAAAAGGAAAGCATGAATTGGTCATTCTTGTTGACAAAACGTCAGTTGCAAGCCTGTTGGTTGAGCCTCCTGCAACCGGCACGCTTGCAGACTTTGACGATGGACTGCTGAGCACGCGAATCCACGTGACTTCGGGACCGCACCGACTCGGCGCAACATTTCTTCGCAAGTCAGGTTCTATCGAAGAAACAATTCGCAAGCCTCTGAACGTGCATTACAACTTGCATCGTCATCCTCGATTGAGTCCTGCGATTTACGAACTCTCCATCACCGGACCTTATCCAGCACAAAGCCAACAGCCAGAACAGCGATCGGAAGCTAAAACCCCGAGTCAGAAACGAATTTTTATTGCTCGCCCAAACGAACAATTAGCTGCAAAAGCTGCTGCAGTGCGCGTGCTCAAGCCTTTAGCACGCCGCGCCTACCGTCGAACAGTGACTGATGACGACCTCACACGTCTGCTCCGTTTCTTCGACACCGCAAATTCCGAAAACGGGTTTGAATCCGGGATCCAATCTGCGCTAGCCGCGATTCTGACCAGCCC
>CAXGRW010000946.1:0-1961 GCA_964012125.1 uncultured Rhodopirellula sp. | reverse complement strand
ACTGGCCATCGCCTCAATTGCCGCGGTCTTCGTCTGGCTGGTAATCGACCAGTGGGTTTACTCACCAAACGTTGCGGTGCGGTGCATCGTATTCCTCGGTTTACTTGGTCTTGCCGGTTGGTACTTCAAACGCCGAGTACTTCCCCTGTTCGGCAGCACCGTGTGCCCAGAATATGCCGCTCGAGCTCTGGAGAAAAACCTGCCCGAACTGCGTCATTCTTTGACCAGCTATGTAACGCTGAGACAGGAAGGTCAAAAAAGCGACCTGCAAACACGGGTCGTGCGGTCGATGGGCTCACTCACTGCCGGTCGCCTGAAGAACCACGACGAGATCCCCGAGGAAGCCGTCGGAAACTTTCGTTGGTGGATCGCCACCGCGGTGGCGTTTGCGATTCTGCTGGGATACTCCGTTGCGTCGCCCAAAAATGCATGGCAGTCAGTTCAAAGGCTGGCTGTTCCTGTCGCAAGTATTGCACCTGCTCACCGAGTAACGATCAGTGATGTTTTACCGGGGGATATTGAAGCGGTGGCTGGCCGTGACGTCGAGATTGCCGCGACTGTCGTGGGACTCCGCGATGAAGAGTCGGTTACATGCCAATGGGACCTACCCTCGGGTCGGGAAGAAATAGCACTCACGCTTGATACTGACTCAAATCGATTTGTCGGCAAGCTGCAGCTACCTCACACGGCGAGTGGTGTCGTCCCTTACACAATTACTGCGGGTGACGCGACAGCGGGGCCGTTTCGATTGCGGGTACAAGACTTACCAGTTGTCGCCCTGGAGTCCGTCAAGTATCAGCCGCCGCAGTACACCGGCGAATCACCTCACACCAGCAGCAGTGGAAGCATTGCTGGGCTCGCGGGGACGCAGGTCCGGATTTTGGCAACCACCAATCGCCCGGTTACTAAGGCACGGATTGAATTCAATCCGCGTCTGCGTGGTGATCGTGTACAAGCCACCGCCGGTGCCAAAGAATTGATAATCAGCGACGATGGAACCACACTCAGTTTCGTCTTCACGCTTCGCACGGCGGCAGGTCGGTCTGCTGCCGTTGAGCAGGACAGCTATCGGATTGTCGTCCATGACGCGACCGGCCAAAGAAACTCCGAGCCGATCGTTTATCCCATTCGCATCGTGTCCGACTTGCCACCGGAAGTCTCGATCACGATGCCATTCCAGTCACCCAAAGAAGTTCCGATCGATGCACAGCAAGTCATCGAGGTGCATGCGTCTGATCCAGATTATGGACTGAAGCATGTACAACTGGAAATTCAAACCAGCCTGAACCTGATCGCTGAGCCAGTCCTTTGGAGCCATCTCACTGGCCAAAAAGGCAATCAGGTTTCTGAATATCGCTTTCGCCCTGCTGAACATAATCTGCCGGTTGGATCTTCCGTGCAGATCGTTGCCGTAGCAACGGATAACCGCGCGAGTGACGAAACGGTCACACTGGAGCCGAACGTTACCCGAAGCGATCCAATCGAAATCAAAATCACTGCTGCATCAAGGCTGCCCGAGCCAGACGATCCGAACGCGGGTGGTCTCTCGGAGCCTGATGATCGCCCCGCAAGCGACCATCAGGACTCCGACCAACAAGGTGATGAACAGTCCAATAGCGACCAAGGTGAACAGCAGCAGGGGAGCGGAGGTTCAGGTGGATCAGAGGGTGCTGACTCCCAAAGTGGCAACCAGCAGGGTGGTGATTCAACATCCAAGCAAGGCAACTCGAAAGGTGAACAATCTCCCGACCAACAGAATGATCAGGGTGGAAATAGACAAGACACGGGAGATCAGGAATCGGAACCAAGTGACAGTGAAACATCCGACAATGGTGAAAACTCCAGCGGCAGTGGAAAGGGAAATAGCAGCAACGAAGACCAAGGCAATGAGAATTCCAATGGAGGTGGAAATTCAGAAAACCAAGGCGATCAAACCAACGAGTCCCAAAGTCCGGAAAGTG
>CAXGRW010000945.1:0-1962 GCA_964012125.1 uncultured Rhodopirellula sp. | reverse complement strand
CCAAATGCTGTTCCCTTCCCGCAATGCAATCCAGATGAAGTCTTTGTCGACCGCCAGAGAGCGTGGACCAGCCAAGGGAGAGTTCAAAGAAGGATTGCCATCAATGGGAAGCTTTTTCTCTCCGGTTCCACTGATCGTTTGTAGTACGCCAGTTGCTATGTCAATTTTGCAAATACGATGATTGACTGTGTCAGCAATCAAGAGTCCACCTTCGCCGTCTAGTACAACACTGTGAGGTTGCCTGAATTGGATTTCTGGGCCACGTTTTCCATCTCCTGCCAAGCCAGGCCGACCATTGCCGGCAAGGGTGGTGACAAGACCCGTTGATGCATCGACGCGTCTAATCACGTGATTTCTTGTGTCTGCAATGTAAAGATTCCCGGCTGCGTCCGCTCGGACCTCGTGCGGCCAATTAAATGTCGCCTCCTCCGCGGGACCGCCGTCGCCGGTGTATCCGATCAGCCCATTTCCCACGACGCGCTGAAGCGTTTTGCCGTCGGGTTTACCACGGTAAATGCAATGATCATCAACCGATGTGATCCACACGTTATTCTCTGAAAACTCGATTCCAAAAGGGTTGCCGATTGCCAGTTTAGCAGCAGGGCCTGCGGGGGTTCCCGGTGGGTAGGCCGCTGTGTTGCGCACTTGTTCACCAATGCCCGCAAAGAGGCGATGCCTCGAAGGTGAGGTATCTTGCGCGGAGCAAGTGGTAACGACCGTAAGTTGCATTGCCAAAAAAACGAGTGTCTTGTGCATGATGGTAACCGTTAGATGGAAGTGAGCCTCAATCATGCATTATAGGGGCTATGCGTGTGTCGCACGATAGTATCTGAAGGTTGCCTCTCGGTATCGGTTTTGGGATTGCTCTGAGTTCATGGAAGTCGACCTTGCTTGCCACTGCAAGCAACTAGGGATTCTGACGTGGTAGGCCAGTGAAACGCGTGATGCGGCGACATGAACTTAAAATGTTAGGTGGAGTCAACCTACGGTTGAGGCTGCGAACACTGGTTCGCGAAGAGAATGCAAGGTAGCGTGTGTTTGGGAATCGATTGTCACATTTCCGATGCACGGCTAGCAGATTTGCGGTTGCCTTGAGATAAAAGACGGGAGTAAGCCAAGGAGAAATGGATCAAGGCACGTTTGCATGATGAGGGCGTGTTGCCCAGTTGAATTAACACATCAGAGAGCATCGAACATCTGGCGAAATGGAATGCAAATGCAAACCGACATGAGCTAGAGTTGGCTCAAGTAAGATTCTAGTTGTTCTTGCCGTCTTTGGCTTCTTTCATCGCGGCAGTTCGAAACAGTGCTTCGATAACATCGGCGGCCCACTGGTTGCCACGTCCTGCGTTGAGCGTTTCGACCACACGCTCTATGGGAATGCTCGCTCGATAAGGTCGCTCGCTGGTCATGGCATCGAAGGCATCAGAAACAGCAAGGACTTGTGCATCCCGAGGAATGCCATCGCCCGATAGTCCATCTGGGTAACCGCTTCCGTCCCAAGATTCGTGGTGATGGCGAACGGCAGGTAGGATCGTTCTCAATAGCTTTATCTGCTTCAAGATGTCGTGGCCAATCACTGGATGCTGTTTGATCTGTTCAAATTCTTTTTCGGTCAGTTGGCCGGGTTTTTGCAGCACAGCATCGTCGACGCCGATTTTTCCAATGTCGTGCAGGATACCTGCCATGCGAATGCGTTGAATACCATCAGGATCATATTCCAGTTTCTCGGCAATCATTACCGCAACGTCAGCCACACGCGAACTGTGTCCGCTTGTGTAGCTGTCCTTGGCATCCAAGGCTGAGGCGAGGGATTGAATCATCCCGTTGAACATCTGTTGGATCTCGATATATTTCCGCTGGTTGATGAGGTGTGCCGCCAAAATCATGGACGTCGACTTCATCAAGTCGGATTCTACCGTGCCAAATTCATCTTCTTGAATTGGCCTGACTGCAATCATG
>CAXGRW010000944.1:0-1963 GCA_964012125.1 uncultured Rhodopirellula sp. | reverse complement strand
AACACATTGCCCGGCAGGGTAATGCCCTAGCGAATATTCGCAATCGCAGGGATTTGAAATCGTCCACAGATATGGCAACATCGGAACGGTGCCAAAGAAGCGTGCCCCGGAAGCCAGCGGCTGCAAACAGGCTACACATTCCTGCCCATGCCGTTCCAACAGACGATCTTCGAAGTAGCGGGGGTTTGAGAAAGTGTTCGCTGCCGACCAGTAGCACCACGACCAATGCCAATCCTCGCCCCGATCCATGCCAGATTCTGGCAAGGGCTCTGTGAACTCACCAAACTGTTGGACAAACGTTTCGGGGTGCCGGTCTCCATCAGCTTTTCCGTCGGACAAAGCTGTCGAAGCGGCAGACAAGGTGGGTAACGCGAAACGCCCCTGGGTCATCCCCAATTTCTCCCGCTCTGAGGCTGACAAGACCTTGGGGATAATCGAGCCAGAGACTGCCGCAGGCACATCACCATCAATCATGCCGTCGATAATGTTGGCGTCTGAGCCCGCAACGGTTTCCTCAGTGGCCGTTTTTTGCTGGGCCTGAGCTACATCATCATCCTGCTGCTGTTCTGCGGGCACGACAGTCTGAGCAACAGCAACGGCTGCGCCGATGTCCGCTGAGCTGATACTGACGAGTGCAGCCAGCAACACACATAGATTCTGCACAGGATGCCTGGATAGTGCATCAGGTTCCATCGACATGGACTTCTTCCTTCGAGTGATCAGGTCGGGCCTACTAGGTTGGATCGACCGTTCCAGACCGGTAATTCAAAGCGATCCGAGCGACGCGTCACAACCGTCACAATCCGGCTTGGCAGAGCATGCCAGGGGCAGTGAGAGCAAATGACTGATGTAGCAAAGGCGTGATTTGCTCACAGAGCGTATGATGGTTCGGAGTTTTGGCCCTTTCAAAAGCAATGATCCCAATGAGTGAAGAGTCGCCCATTCCAACACGTCCTCGCATGGGAGCCTTGTGGGCTCTTCTGCTGGTCGTCGCTGTTCTTGGGTTGTTCGGCTACTTTTGTAACCAGAGTGACTGGGTCTCGGCTGCTGCAACTCTGGCGGTTGGATTCGCGGCTTTCGGAGGATTCAAAACTGGCGCCCTCAAAGCCCTTGCTTTCCTGGTCTCTGCGACGGCAACGTTCTATCTTGCGCCGTACCTTGGCATGCGAGTTGAAAGCACATTCTCGAATTGGGTCGGAACCACCGGCCTGACAAACCGCTTCTACGCGATACTCGTCACGGGCCTGGTGGTGTTTTTGATCACGGTGATCGTGACAATCAAGCTTGGAAACCGAATACTTCATGGACGCCCAAAGATCACGCTACTGAATCATTGGCTCGGTTTTCTACTCGGTGGGGTCCAAGGATTCCTCGTTGTGGTGATCCTGCTTGGTGGCATGGTAACAATCCAAAAGGTCAATGCTGAACGTCTCAGCGAGCGAATTCCACCTACAGGCCGAGCGAAGTTGCTTGCCGAAATTCTCGACAAAACAAGTGAGCAAACACAGGAAAGTCGCCTTGCTCCGCTCATCACGCGATTCAACCCATTCGAGCATGTACCCCAACTCAGCAACGTCGATGAATGGCAGCGGGGTATGGAGGTCTTAATGGATCCCTCCAAGGTCAATGCTCTGTTCGATCAACCAGCAATCAAAGACTTGAAGAACAGAGAAGATGTCGCAGAGACGCTTGCCCAACTCAACGAAGACCCTGAAATTCAAAAACTTTTAAATTCGAACAGACCAGCAAGTAAAGAACTCGCCATGAAGCTTTTGAATCACCCTGCCGTGCTGAACTTACTTGACCAAGCTGAATTCCGCGCTGCAGCCACGTCCGCCTTCCGCGACACCGTCATGCCCAACGGAGCACGCTAAACCGCTCACCATCTGCTACACAAATAGGGTCCCACGTGCGGCACAGCGATAATGCCAGAAACCGCCCTCAGCAAAAAAATGCCAGGAGG
>CAXGRW010000943.1:0-1964 GCA_964012125.1 uncultured Rhodopirellula sp. | reverse complement strand
GACGGGCAACCCAGGCACCATCTTGTGAACTTCCGACAGCCAAAGCCAGAACCGCTGTTGCATCGAAAAGTCTTCGACCATTCGCAACAGATCACCCACATGCAGCAGGTTATGCTGCACAGCCAAACTGGCACCTCTGCTGAATGCAGCATTGCGGGATTGTGATACAAACAAATTCCCATCCATCTGGTCTTTTGCGATCTTTCACTGCCGCTTGCTGGCAACCACCTACTGCTTCTCTTTGTTCTTTATCTTCTTTTTCTGAGCGGAACTGACCTTCGTTTTGCGATTGGCATTGCGGCCATCAGCGGGAAAAGAGTCCAACGCCTTCTGCAACACGGCGCGGGCCAGTTCAGCGGGTTGCCCGGCCTGACCAACAGCAATGGGTTGTTTCTCGTACACATCCTTGACCGTATCAAACAGGTCACCGTTATCGTAAAGCTTATAACGTTTGTCCCGTGTGAATCTGACCTCGTAGTGACTGTATTTGTCGTTGTACGTTGCGGATGAGGGACGGGGAAAATAGTAACAGTAGATCCAGTCGCGTTTCCGTCCTTCCCGGCCTTGGCATTGCGGCCAAAAACTCCATCCATCACCGTCAGCTATTTTTTTCCCAGGCAAGCCTGCCGCCTCAACCATCGTTGGGAACAGATCGGAAAAACAAATGAGGTCATCGTTCACCTTCCCGCCCGGAACACGCGCAGGCCAATTCACGATCAACGGGACATGAGTCCCATAATCGTGCGTGTAACCCTTGCCGCCACGAATCTGACGACCATTGAGCTCTGATGTCAGTTGCGAATTGGTCCCGTTATCGCCTGTAAAAATGATCAGCGTGTTCCTGCGCAGCCCCAATTTTTTCAATGTGTCTTCGAGACGTCCTACATTCTTGTCAATGTACTGCACCATATCGACAAAGTTGTTTTTCGGGTTCGTCGACTTCGGATCGACACTGTCGGGAGTCACCGGAAACGGATTGTGAGGGAGAATCATTGGGAAGTAGGCAAGGAACGGTTTTTCCCGATTCGTGTTGATGAAGTCGATCAGAAAATCAGTCGTGATGTCAGGTCCATAGCTCCTGTCGGGCAAATCAAGCAGCTTGCCATCCTGCACTAAAGAAGGATTCCAATATCGATCACGCCCACCGCCAGGAATGTTCCACAGACAATGGGTATCAAAACCGGCCTGTTCAGGTGTGATACCACCCGTGGAGTTCAACAACTGCCACTTGCCTGCCACGGCAGTCGAATACCCCTGTTCTTTGAAATAGTTCGCAAATGTCGGCTCACCCTCGGGATAGACACCAAAGTCAAAATAATTGAACACATTCGATTTACCTGACATCAGATTGACCCGACTGGGCGTGCACAGCGGCGTGGAGTGACAGTTGTCAAAGCGAACGCCTTCAGCTGCAAGTGCGTCAAGACGCGGCGTTGAATACTCTCGGCTTCCATAGGCACTGAAGCATTCGAAGCCAACATCATCGCAAAGAATCATGATGATGTTTGGCTTCTCAGCAGCAGCGAGTGGTAGAACAACAAACCCAAGACAGAGCGTGAGCAGCAAACGACACATATTTCATTATCCGGGTTAATGATTGGCAAAATGATCCGGGGCAAACAGCTTTTTCCGGTCATGCAAGCCAAACTGAATTTCAAAACGTCCTGATGATCAATCGCTCCCATTCTAACACCAGCGTTTGCTCAATCGCTACTTCACCTGAACGTGCTTAAAACAGGCGTTGAAAAGGATTCGGGCGGCCAGACCATCCACCCGCAAGCGAACCATGCGACAGTTGCATCAGCGATGCATCAACTCCGATCAATGTTTTCAAGGACCGCCTGCGTGATCTGCTCACTGTAGGAATTCAACTTCCAGTGGCCCGGTGACCAGCCGGCAAGAAAGCGGCAAAAGTCCGCCCAAGCGTAGGGATACAACTCTCGCCATTCACACTCAAGGTCTGG
>CAXGRW010000942.1:0-1965 GCA_964012125.1 uncultured Rhodopirellula sp. | reverse complement strand
CACCAGGATCCGGCAAACGAACAGTAGCAAAACTTGTTGCAAAAACGCTCTTGTGTGAAAAAGTCCCGGCACGTGAGATGGCGCCCTGCGGAACTTGCAACTCGTGCATTCAAGTTGAGGCAGACACCCACATTGACTTGATCAGAGTTCGAAAACCAGACAACAAGTCATTCATACCACTGAGCATGCTGATCGGCGAACGTGATGCCAGAATGCAGGATGGATTTTGCCACGACATCCAACTCAAGCCACTCATCGGCAAACGCAAAATCGCCATCCTTGAAGATGCTGATTTCTTGAATGAAGAAGGGGCAAACTGCCTTCTCAAAACACTCGAAGAGCCACCCGCCGATGCCATTATCCTAGTCATTGGAACGGTCGAGCAACAACAACTTCCAACGATTCGGTCACGATGCCGAATCATCCGTTTCTCGCTCAACAATGAAAATTCCAAGCGGTTATTACGCGAGGTTCATCAGATTGAGGCCAATGACGAGCGACTGGATGAGGCAATCGAAATCGCGGGCGGTAACATGCACACTGCCCAAAGATTGCTCGACTCCGAAGCAAATGAGTTTCGTGACTCACTGCTCAAACTTCTGTTGGCTCAACATCCAGACCCGGTAAAAATCAGCCGTGTGCTGAACCAACAAATAGATTCGGTCGGAAAAGACCCAAAAAAGAGGCGTCATGCATTACGAGATGCACTTGCGATTGCAGTACAGCATTTCCGCCGCAAAATGAGAGCGACTGCCTATGCAGAAAAGCATGATGCGCAAACCATGAGGCGACTCGATCGCTCGGTCAGGGCGATACACGAACTTGACCGCAACGCAAACCAGGCAACGTTGATCGAATGTTACGCCGCCGACATCGCGGCAGGGATCACGGGTGAGCGGGGCGGAATCGGCTAAGGCAAACGCTGCCCAGCTCAAACCAACGCGGCCAAATGCAGGCGTTAGAGTGGAAAATCATCCACTTTTTCATACAGAGGCATGTAGCGATAATAGACCTCCAACGTCATCGCACACATGGCAGTGGTATACAGTCGGCCCCCGATATCACCCCATGGATCAGCAAAATGCCAACTGCCCGCTTCGTGACCCTTCTTCGCCTGCGTGCGAACAAGATGGTCTCGCAGTTTACTGTTCCACTCATCCCATGCGTGATGGCGACTGTGGTGCAAGGCAAGCGTCGCGTAGTAGTCGTGATAAACGTTTTGAAATTTTGGACCTCGATCTGCGAGATCCGTCAGTGCGTTGTAAAACGGTGTGTATTCTGTCGACTGCCCCAAATACAGCATGAGCGCCAAGCCAATCGCGGTTGTTGTTTCCTCACCGGGTGGCCCTTTGTATCCAAACCAAAAATCACGATCCTTGCAGGTCGACAGAACAAAAGCTTTCGCGTTCGAAAGAGCATTGGTGTGAATATCTACGCGATTTTTCTTCGCAGCGACCAGCGATAACACTTGCCAGGCACTGACGGTCATGTCACCTGGACTTCCGGGTACGTAACCCCATGAACCATTCTCGTGCTGACCGTTACAGGTAAACGAAGCACCTCGCGAGACGAGGCGATGCAAATCAGCGTCACCAACCTGCTCCCTTGAGGTCATTGCCAGTGCTTCGCTCAAAGCCATCAAGGCGATGCCATGGCCGTACATACTTCCCTGCTGCCAATCGAGCCCAGCTCCAGCTTCACCCGCGATGTCACGTAAAAAATAGATACCCCGCCTGACGGTTTCTTGATACGGCCCTTCATGGTGATGCGTATGCCCAGCACCAAGGAAAGCCAACAACGCAAGACCTGTAGCCCCCGTGGAAGGTGTAGGTGACTCGATGCCTTTTTTCTTGGTGTGCCGACACGCCCCGTTACAGGGATCCAAATCGAGATTAAAGGACCAACTGCCGTTACTCCGCTGATGTGCCGCCAACCACGCGAGGGCGGCCTCCACCGCCTGTTCGC
>CAXGRW010000941.1:0-1966 GCA_964012125.1 uncultured Rhodopirellula sp. | reverse complement strand
CAGCACAGCCAAGGTTCACTGTGCAGCACAGCCAAGGTTCACTGTGCAGCACAGCGGTGATTTCCTGTGCCGTACGTCCTAACTGACCGGCTATGTCACCGCGAGCCGCACATCTTTCCTGACTTCTCGGACCGATGCGACCGGACGCTGGCTCGCGAAAGATTCGAATCTTACCGATTCAAAGGTTCCAGCAGAGCGTGTTCCAACGGGATTGGATCACCAACTCGGAATGGTGCGTTCTGCAAGCAGTCCTTAGCCCAACCAGCAAAGCAAACATGTCGCCAACACAGACATCACACGTCGCGGATATCGAACCAGGTCAACTTTTAAACGAGCTGGAACAGCGTCAAGATGACGTTCTGGAGCAATTGGACGCGTTGGACACCCAATTGCAGGAGGTCCTTCGGGGGTTGGGGGTGACTTTGGAAGATGATTTGGACGAGGACTTGGTGTAAAACCGTCGAGATTGGCGGTGAGATCGGCGATGGTTGCCCAAAATGGCTGATCGCAGCGTCTCTCTCGAGGCCGGCTGGCTTGCCTCCCCAAAGCCCCATCGGGCGAACGGATAGCTTCAAAATGGGGTAACCACGCCAAGCCATCTAAGTGAAACGGCCTTTGAACTGGTGGCGAACCGAAATTGATGGGCAATTTCGTACGGAAATACGGCTGAAACGGGGTCCCGCCATTGCCACTGGGGTGGCCTGATCGTTAGACTTCCCCTCCGGTGGCACGGCACAGGGCCTGCCTGGTAGGAAAATCCCTCCAAAGGGAGACATGATCTGGCAATGTATTCGGAGCAAAAATGGTCAAGTTAGTGGTTCGCGATCGGGAAACGATTCAAGAAGCTGTTCGTCGATTCCGTAAATTGGTCGAGCGTAGTGGCATTAAGAAAGAGATGCGACGCCGGGAATACTACGAAAAGCCGAGCGAAACCAACCGCCGCGCACGTCTCCGAGCAGAGCGTCGCGCCCGCCGAACCCGAATGCTCAGTCGATAGCACCTTTTGCTAACCTGAGATTGCCGTCTTGCCGAAAAAACAAGACATTGCTGGTCACAACACCAAACTGAAACAGATGGCCCGACCGCAAGAACGATGAGAGCCGCATGGCTTTCGGAACGGTCCGATTAGTTATCGGGCCACGCGTTGTCGAAACGCACTGCGTTTGAGAAAAACGCACTGGGGCGATTAGCTCAGTTGGCTAGAGCGTCTCGTTTACACCGAGAATGTCGGGGGTTCGAGTCCCTCATCGCCCACTCTCGCAGATTGCAATTCTGCGAACTCACCCACAGGCCCGCGAAAATCACTGGATTTTCGTCGGGCCTTTTGCTTTGGTGGCAGCGTCTTCCAGCACCCAGCGTGGGTGGCCCTGAAAGCCTCACGGGAGGGTGGCGATTTCCGCTCTTCACCAACAATTCTACTTGCCGCGTACTCATTCGTAGGTGCTCAGCCAGTTCCGACTTTGTGACACATAGATTGCGAGGTGGCGACCCGTGTTACGCTACGGCGATAGCGATAGATGGAAAGCGAAGGACCAAATTACACCTTTTTTCCCAAGGGCCCCATTTGAGGCAACCATGAATACTCATGACGGAAACTGAATAGAAATGAGCAAGAAAAAGACCAGTAGCAGCAAGGCGGAAAGCAACTCGCACTTGAAGCAAATGAAAGTATTCCTAAACCCACAAGAGCACGCGGTCGTCACTGCAGCAGCCAACATTAAGGACATGACCGTAGGGGACTACATGCGGCAAGCTGTAATCGACCAAGCAAAGAAAGATGCCAAGGCAATCACCAAGATCATCGACTCAATCTAAATTCCGGAATTAAAGTCAACATCATCCTGATGGACCTGCGGCTGAGCTGGTTCATCAGGAACTTCTTCAACCAGCGAAAAACCGCGACGAGCGATTTCGCAGATAGATTCACCAAGCTGCTTTGCAACCTGACGATTGAGTTCAGCCTGTT
>CAXGRW010000940.1:0-1970 GCA_964012125.1 uncultured Rhodopirellula sp. | reverse complement strand
TCCAAATTGTTGGAACAATGCGTGAAGCCATCTGCGGAAATAAACAAGGAATATCAAACCCAACAGATTCTGCTCGATGACGGACGGTTGCTCACTGGCTTGGTCGTGGAGGAAACGGACGAGCAGCTTCGCTTGGTTCCCAATCTGCTCAAACCAGACAAGTTCGTTACGATAATTAAAGACAGCATCGAACAGCGCCGACCCGCAGAGGTGTCAAGTATGCCCGCTGGACTGCTCGATACGTTCACCCCCGAAGAGATATTTGATCTCGTCGCTTTCCTGCAATCACGTAGTGGTGTGAAACAATGATCACGTCGTCACCGAGCCATCACCGTGCTTTTTTGACTGCTTTGGGTGCTGTCCTTCTTGCCGGCTTGATACTGGTCAACTCACTGCAAGCGGACTGGCCACAATTTCGAGGTCACAATTCCGATGGAATTGGCTCGGGTTCCCCACCCACACAGTTTGGCCCTGGCAACAATGAATTGTGGCATACCACCTTGGCACCGGGTCACAGTTCGCCCTGCATTTCCGGCAAACGGATCTTTGTCACCGCCTATGACAAAGATGAGTCAGCGGTCGCAGTGGTCTGCTTGAATCGGATGACAGGTAAAGTGCTGTGGGAAAAAAAGATCACGGTTGAGAAGCTGGAAAATGGTCACCCGTCATTCAATCCTGCCAGCAGTTCCCCCTGCTGTGATGACCAAGGCGTGGTTGCCTACTTTGGTTCCTACGGCTTGATCTGTCTGGACGTGGACGGCAATCTACTTTGGGAAAAAAAATTGCCCCTGACCAAATCGTTTTCCGGCAACGCCACCTCACCCATGATCGCGGGTGAAAACGTGATTCTGTACCGCGGCAATTATGTCGACCACTATCTAGTGTGTTTGGACAGGAAAACGGGAGAAGAACGTTGGCAGATCCCGCAGAAAGAAAAATTCACTGGCGAGATGGCCTGCACTGCCTGTCCCATCATTGCCGGTGACAAACTGATCTGTCATACCGCGAGATCAGTTCAAGCATTCGACATTAAGACAGGACAGACGGTATGGACTGCAAAATGTGCAACGACGGCTACAAGCACTCCTGTATTGGCCGGAGATGAGGTGGTGGTTGCTGCATGGAACAAACTCGGTGAACCTGATCTCAGGCCACCTTTTCCCACGTTTGACAAACTTCTCGCAGAACATGATGAAAATGAAAATCAACTGATTGAAAGAAAAGAGTTTCCAAAACTGTGGATTTTTCATCGTCCTGAAGGCATCGAAGCCGCCATGAACGGTGCCCCTGTCTCTTGGAAACATGCGAACAAGAATGGAGATTCAAAAATCACCCGGGAAGAATGGTTGAAAGCAGTCGATGAGTTGGAGCGTTTTCGAGCCGGTTACGAAACACATGGCTTGCTTGCCATCCCTGTTGATAGCGAAGGTTTCGTGGCTGCAGACCAAGTTCGAACACTGGCTACCGATGGTATCCCGGAAGTTCCGAGTCCTGTCTTTGATGGCACGTATGTGTACCTTGTCAAAAACGGAGGATTGCTGACCTGTATCAATCTGGCCGAGGGCGAACGTGTTTATCGGACTCGAACGCGGGGAAAAGGAACTCACTACGCTTCGCCGCTGATCGCCGACGGCAAACTCTATACCTTCGCCGGTGACGGTCAAATCAGCGTCATCGAATTGGGTCCATCACACCGAATTTTGGCACAAAACAAAATGCCCGATGGTGTCTACGCAACACCCGCCATCGCTGACGGTGTCATCTATGTGCGTACCCACTCCAAGTTGTATGCCTTCCAGGAAACACAGGACTGATGCCTTACTTAATACGCATCGATAACGCATCCCTGTGGCAACATTTTCGTACTCAGGGATTTTATCTAGCTGCATGCAAACGCAGGCAAAGACCAGTCGTCATCACGATACTGGCCGGATTGTTCTCACTGCTGGCCAGCAACCTTTTCGCAGCTG
>CAXGRW010000939.1:0-1986 GCA_964012125.1 uncultured Rhodopirellula sp. | reverse complement strand
TGGGGACGTACTGGCTTTGCGTCGTCGACCAGACCCAGCAAGACAGGCATCATATCGAAGCTGTCGGTGGCGTCTTTGTCTTGCAGGGTATAACCAGTAACCGACGCTAAGGTGGCAAACAGATCAGTCGTGTTGGTCATTTGGGCGGAGACCTGACGAGCGGGAATGACAGTAGGCCATCTCGCGAGCATGGGTACGCGGTGGCCGCCTTCCCAGCCATCCCGTTTCATGCCTCGATAGCCTCCAGAGGCGTCGTGCTGATGGTCACGTCTCATCCAATCGACGTGCAAGGTTTCGGCTCCGTTGTCCGCATTGAAGATCACCAGGGTGTTATCGTCGATGCCTTGTTCACGAATCAGATCGAGTACACGGCCAACGAGCACATCGAGTTCCCAGACAAAGTCGCCGCGGGGGCCAGCTTTTGTTGCGTTATTAAATTCAGGGGCAGGCAAGACAGGTGCGTGTGCGATCTGTGTTGATAGGACGGCGAAGAAGGGAGTCTTTGCATTCGTGGCGCGGTGGCGTTCAATGAACGCTTTTGTTTTTTCATAAAACAGCAGGTCAGCATTGATGAAGTCGTAGCCGGGTGATTTCCAGCCTTCGTCATTGTCCCAAAGCCACTTTCCACCCAAGTTAGGCAACGTATCTCGCTTATGTCGCTGGTTGGCCGGTTGCGCGACCATCCCGTTCTCAATGTACACGTAAAGCGGATCCGTATTCGGGCAGTTGGGTGTGACGAACGACTCATCGAAACCGCGGGCATTCGGACCGTCAATCAGTGGAGTGCTCTTTTCGTAATCAATCAGCAGTGAGTTCTTGAACCCGCCGCCGAGTCGTTGATTGTTCTCATCGAACCAGGTGAGCCCAACATGCCACTTGCCAAAGACACCCGTGTGATAACCCTGCCTTTTCAGCATTTCCGCCATCGTGAGAGTGCCAGGTTTCAGATAGCTGGGGCCGCCCGGGCCCTCAAAAGCTCCGCCACCCCGACCCGTTGAGCGGTAGATCTGCTGCCCCGAGAAAAGCCCGTAGCGCGATGGCGAACAGATGGTTGACGGGCTGTGCGCATCCGTGAAACGAATACCCTCCGCTGCCATCTGGTCCAGCCGGGGTGTTTGATAGGCAGCTTGCGGGTTGTAGCAGGACAGGTCGCCGTACCCCAAGTCGTCAGCGTAGATGATGATGATGTTGGGGAGGTCCTGCGCATAGACTGTTTTTGCACAGCAGATAAGAAGGATGCAGGCAATGAGACGCGACAGAAGTGCAGTGAAATGCATACGAAAAAATTAAAAGGTGTATGGGTGTGGGTATGGAATATTCAAGCCGCGAACGACAACGCCTTGGATCGCGTCGGTGTTCGCTAGTAAAAACTTAACTAGACGAGGGGGGTATGCAGCCACAAGACATGCCATTGGTGTAGGCAATGACTGCCGCTGTGGCCGGTGGACGTTTACTTACCTTCCTGCTGCCATTTTTTCATCAACGCGATATTGCGTTCAAGGATGTCAGCGGTTCTAGGATCTTTTCGTCGCGTCTTTTGAATGTTTGGCGTCATGTCACTATCGTACATTGCGGCGTTCTCTGGTTCACGACCATGATCGTTGGTTTTGCGTTCCCAGTCGCTCAGTATGTCACGGAACCGTTGAAGACGCTCGGCCTGCGCTGGATTCGCAGCTAGGTTATCGAGTTCCCATGGGTCATCGGTGAGGTGATAGAGTTCCTCGATGGGGCGCGTCTCTGCCATAATGAGTGATTGTGCTGGATTCAGTTCACCATCAGCGTAAAGTTGCCTTAGCACTGGCATGAATGGCTTTTTGTCCTTGTAATTGCTGGGCTGAAGGTAGGGTCTTTCCGGTAAGTAGTTTCGAATGTATTTAAAGTCACCCTTTCGAACACTACGAATGTGATCAACAGTCTCGTCACAACGGTCACGCGCCGCGACCACGTACTTGCGGGGTTGGAAGCTGGGTCCAAAGAGCGAACGTC
>CAXGRW010000938.1:0-2015 GCA_964012125.1 uncultured Rhodopirellula sp. | reverse complement strand
GGGTACAACGCTTTCGCGGTGCAAAAGGCCAACACATGGTCGACAAGGAAGGCTGTGCCCCTGCCGTCGATGACCATCTCAAAAATGGTGGCATCCTGACCCTACTAGCAGACCAACACGCGGGACCCAAAGGATGCTGGGTAAACTTTCTCGGAGTTCCCGCATCCTGCCATAAGGCGCTTTCACTGTTTGCTCTCAGTTCCAACGCGCCCATGATGATCGGTTCAACAACCAGAATCACGGGGCACCCCATGCGTTTCAAAATGTCATGCTCCGGTGTCGCTGACCCGGAAAACGATCCCGAAGGTCATTGCGAGTCCATTAACACACTGACACGCTGGTACAACGCAGGGCTCGCCAAAGACATCGACCAATCTGTTGAGCAGTATTGGTGGTTACATCGACGATGGCGAACGCCACCCCCGCGAGTTGCGGCACGACTGGCAAAAGCTGAGCAGCGAAAAGCTGCCTAAACCACGCGGTGCAATCGCAGTAACAGCGACAGCATCAGTAACCCGTGTAAACGAGTCGCTAAGCAGCAGCCATCAATCATTCGGTCTGCAAACACTGAATGAAGCACTCGCCGAAATGATTCTGCGTTGCATGATCTGATCGACGATTGAGCGGCAGCACGCACTCGTCGCCTCACAGCGACTCGCTCCCAGTTATCTATTATCAATAACGCCCTCGCGTACGGGCACCCGATGCAACGCCGTTATAGGCAGGTACTTCATACACACTGAACTCTGCCCACAACATGAGATGATCACTGACCATCAAAGCCTGTTCCTGGGTGATTCCGAACTGCCGCTGCAAATCAACTAATCCAAATCGCCCCGTATATTCACGCGTTGTCGTTTGGTCGATCAGAATGTGATCGAGCGTGCGAGTCTGCATCGTGTCTGTCAAACAATCTCCCCCAACAGAGACCAAATTGGAAACCTTCCCCAACTCGTCTAATCCTGCAGTATTCACGCCAAGATTCCCCAGCAGGATGCAATCTTCCTCTCCATTTTTCTGATAGCCATATTGCCGCACACTCTGGAAGACGTCATCAAGTACATTCATTTCGTTAATGGAAGATCCCGCACGGACATCACTCGGGTTGGCGTAAGCGTTGATCAGGGTAAAGCGAAACGGGCTGCGACCTCCGACAGCCCCAAAACGAGTCTCGAAAGATCCAACCATTGGCTCAAAATGCATCCGGTCGGTAGGATCCTGGACGACAAAGACGCTGCCAGGCCGCAGCTGAATTCTTGCCTGATCCCAGATGAACGCAAAGCACTGCATGTCGCCCTCACGCCCCACAGGTGGGCTGACTTGCGATCCAAACTGACCGCCAGACGCTCCGAGCTTCTCCATCAGCAACTTGATACCGCTGGAGTCACTCGAAACACCTTGGATTGCCACAATATCCACACGAGAGATCACGCTCGCCAATACCGACAGGATCCCGTCGTCCTGAGCTTTCACGGTACCAAAGTCCTGAATACTGAACGTAGCAAGACTCATCGTTTCGGTTGATTTCCCTGTCGGAGTTGGCAAACTTACCGGCTGGATTGAGGAGGGCACACTTGCTGCCGACGCCGCACTGGTTCCGCTACCAATATGAATCGCGGACAGATCCACCTTACCGGTCACCACCATCCCCAGCACGAACACAAATCCAGCGACACTCACGAGCGGACCGATGTAACGCGTCAGTGGGATATGAGCTTTGGCTGGGCGATGTACCGCTTTCGGGTTCTGTGCTGCATCATTTGAGTTGCCATTGTGCCCTGTGTTCTGGCCTCCACCAGAATCATTGCCGCCCCCACCGGATGTATTTCCCTTATGCCCCTTACTGGATCGCCGCTTGCGTTTTAAAAACTTAACCATTTCACATCTCACGCCAGTACAAAAGAACGATCCCGAGAACGCTCACTAAATCAGACACTCATACTTCGTATCAACTTGAGGGCGGCACAACGAATGCAAGCGGTGGATGGGTATGCGTGACCCACAAAGCCATTTCA
>CAXGRW010000937.1:0-2018 GCA_964012125.1 uncultured Rhodopirellula sp. | reverse complement strand
AGTAGTGCCAGCGGTGGGCTGACGACCGTCAATCGCGGTTCGCAATGGTTGACTCGTTCAAGCATGATTCTTGAATTGCAGGCGCCATCAGCGACGCGTTGGAAAAGTTTCGTGCTCGTTTATTCACCGCTGTTGCGATTCTGGATTTCTCGCAAGCAAGTACCGGTATCGGCAAGGGAAGACATTCTTCAGGAGTGTTTGAAGTCGATTTTCTTGGGGATTGGTGAGTTTCGGCGTTATAAGTTTGAAGCTGGTAGTTTCCGTGGTTGGTTGCGGACCATCGTCAATCGACGTATCGCTGATTATTTCCGAAATTCAGCTGGTGATAAAACAGCGCCTCCTGAGCTTTTATCGGGGATTGAGGCGCGCGAAGAGCGGGACCCGGCAGAGCTCGTCGCTGAGGAGGTTGCTTTAAAAGAGCTTGAGGCAAGAGCTCTTCATTTGATCCGTGAATCCACCGCCGAACGCACGTGGCAGATGTTTTGGCTCAGTACCGTTGAGCAAGTGCCGACTGCTGAGATAGCCAAACAGTTTGATGTGAGCTCTGCTGCGGTCAGGGTCGCAAAAGCCCGTGTTATTGGGCGTCTTCGGAAAATGTTTGTCGACTCAGCCAGTCAGTCCGAATTTTAGTCAGAGGATGCAAATTGGCATTTCTGATCCGTGACATGGATGGTGTTACGTCCCTGCGATAAGTGAAAACAGAGGGAATTCATTTTTTAGACACATTTTCGGCCATTTGGAAAAATGGAAAACCTGGCGTGCCCCAACCAAACTGATTTGACGCGGATGGCAACAGGGGTGTTGCATCGACGCTCGGAAGAGGTCCGCGCGCACGTGGACGCATGTGAGAGGTGCAGTAGTCTGCTTGCAGAAATCATGCAGCAGAATGAGTCGCTGGAATGTCGTCTTGCACAACTGACAGTTGAGGATGTTGATGCAGCGGGAGTGATGCTTCAAGAAGAAATGCTTCTGAAAGTAATGAACTCGGATTCTTGGCTGACACCACAATCCTACGAGCTGGCCAAACAGACTGCTTTGTTCTCGACCCCGTGCACGGTCGGGCAATATGAGCTCCAAGGCATGATTGCACCCGGTGGAATGGGTGAAGTTTACAAGGCTACCCACTCGCGATTAAAACGCGAGGTTGCTGTCAAGGTGATCCGACGAAACCAACAAGATAGTCCTTTGTTTTACGAAAATTTCCTGAAGGAAATTGAGACAGTGGGGCAATTAGAGCATCCCAATATGGTGCAAGCTTATGATGCCCTCGAGTATGAGGGGTATCTATTCCTCGTCATGGAACTGTTAGCGGGTGACCCCTTGCATTCGCTTGTTAGCAAAGGAAGACGCCTGACAGTCCATGAACTGCTTCAAGTGATGACTGGAATCTGCGAAGCGATTTCGCACTTACACGCAAATGGCTATTTGCATCTCGATATCAAGCCAGCCAATATCATGTTGCTGGATAACGGAACTACGAAGCTGATCGATTACGGACTTGCGGTCAGGCGAGATGCCATAAGAAGTGGTGGAGTGTCGTACGGAACGGTGGGATACATGCCACCTGAACAGCAGAGTGCTGGAATCGTAGGTGAACGAACGGATATTTTTGCCACTGGAAAGGTGTTGCAGTTCCTGCTGATGAAAGCCGTAGGCCCTGATCCGGTGCAACATGATCATGTTGTTCTCGGTGAACTGCAGAAGCTTGCTGAGCAAATGATCGATGATGATCCTGCGAATCGCCCTGAACATGCGACGGACGTGTTGGTTACCTTGTTGGATCTGCAGAAAGAATTGCGTGTTGAGTCCGGGGAGTGGCAGCCCAAAGACCTTGTGTCGTCATCTGAACAAGAACGAAAATCGGTCAGCTCCGCCAGCGTTTGGACTCGTTATTTGGTCGTTTTCTTGTTCGCCTTTTTCGTCGCATTTCTGGTGTGGTGGGGAGTTGATCTGAAAAGCGGCAGTGAGAGGACTCGCGTCAGCGGAGATTTAACGAATAGCATCGGGATGCAGCTGAA